>CAMHZO010000006.1:0-102195 GCA_946190205.1 Streptococcus mitis
ATCTTGATGAACAATGATGATAGTCGGTGTATTCATATTGAGAGAGACGGCAAAGCCATTGAGTTCAGTTACCTGAATATTTCCTCCCCCGATAGAAATACCAGTCACGCTAATGGTCTTATGAGCATTTTTGACGGTAATTTTAGTGGTGTTTGGGTGAGGGGCATTGCTGTCTTTCTGAATGGTCCAGACAATCTTGATGCCACGCTTGTGGGCAATTTCCAGGCTGTTTGGGATTTCAGGATCATCTGTATCCATGCCCAAAATACCTGCAACAAGGGCTAGGTCTGTTCCGTGACCACGATAGGTCTTGGCAAATGAGTTAAATAGTTGGAATTCGACTTCTGTCGGAGTATCATCAAAAATGGAAGAGACAATCTTCCCAATACGAACAGCACCAGCTGTATGGCTACTAGATGGGCCAATCATAACTGGTCCGATGATATCAAAGACAGATTGAAAACGAAGTGATTTCATCAGTTTCCCCTTATAAAAATTCTTATCTCTATTATATCAAAGAATGAAGGTCTTGGCTTTAATTGTGGATGAAAACCTTTTTACACTACAAATAGCATAAAAAAGCATCTTTTGTAACAAAAAATGGCTTATTTAGAGAAATAAAAAATAATTTTGTAATATTTCTACATAAAAGTGTCAAGAAACGGTAATATTTAAAGGGTATGATAGAACTATAGAAAGAAGGAGAATTTTCAAATATGAAATCAACAACTAAAAAGATTAAAACAACTCTTGCAGGAGTAGCTGCCTTGTTTGCAGTATTTGCTCCATCATTTGTATCTGCTCAAGAATCATCAACTTACACTGTTAAAGAAGGTGATACACTTTCAGAAATCGCTGAAACTCACAACACAACTGTTGAGAAATTGGCAGAAAACAACCACATCGACAACGTTCATTTGATTTATGTTGGTCAAGAGTTGGTTATCGATGGTCCTGTAGCACCTGTTGCAACACCAGCGCCAGCTACTTATGCGGCACCAGCTGCTCAAGATGAAACTGTTTCAGCTCCAGTAGCAGAAACTACAGAAGTAGCAGAAGAAGCTCCAGTGGCAAGCGCACCTGCAGCAGAAGAAACGGTTGCTACAGCAGAAACTTCAGCACCAGCTGCAACTGTAAGTGGATCTGAAGCAGAAGCTAAAGAATGGATCGCTCAAAAAGAATCAGGTGGTAGCTATACAGCTACAAACGGCCAATACATTGGACGTTACCAATTGACAGATTCATACTTGAACGGTGATTACTCAGCTGAAAACCAAGAACGTGTAGCAGATGCTTACGTTGCAGGACGTTACGGTTCATGGTCAGCCGCTAAAAACTTCTGGCTTAATAACGGCTGGTATTAAGAAATAACGAACAGAATAATATGAAAAGGTCGAGGAAATCC
Organism: Streptococcus mitis; assembly: GCA_946190205.1. GTDB lineage: Bacteria > Bacillota > Bacilli > Lactobacillales > Streptococcaceae > Streptococcus > Streptococcus mitis_DI. The sequence continues at coordinate 1,406 of CAMHZO010000006.1, forward strand.
CTCGACTTTTTTATATTTCTTTCGGTTGATAATAGATCTCCACTTCTTTTTTGAGAAAGGCTAGAATGGAAGTTTCATCGGTCAGCTCTAGAAGGGAGAACCCTTTTTGGATAAGTTTGGCATCATCCCTACAAATCCCAATACGGACATAGCAGATAGCAAGCATATCGTAGCTTTTCTTGTTCTTGGCATCCTCTAGTAAAGTATAGCAGATTTGTTGACACATGTTTTTGTCTTGATGGTATAAGTAAATGGTGGAAATGTTGAGTAGGATTGCCATTCGTAAGTCATATAAATGTTGATAGTTTTTATAGACTTCCAAGCGTTGCAGGATTTTTCCAGTGATGAGATGGAGGTGTTCAATGGGAAAGCTGAAAAGGATGGTATTGAGGATTTTTAGGTCACTTTCATACCATGTATCTTGTTTTTCAATTTTTTCCCACAGCTTTTGGATAGTCTGTTTCACTTGGTCTGACAGTTGCTCTGTACCATGTTGACGGATATGAATGACAACTTCCAGCATATCCCTGATTTCTTCTATAGGCAGATCGTGATGGGTCTTGAGATAGTTTTGGCATGTTTCAAAAAAATCAACTAGACCACTGCCACCAATGATGGAATTCATATTGAGATAAGTTTGCATGATTTCTGTCCGTTGGCTCGGCTGATAGAGATGGCAGATGTAGTCAAACTCTTCAAAACTCATATTAACCTGTCGGAGAAGAAATTCCATGTTTTCATATTTGGGAGTTACCTTGCCACTTTCAATCTTTGATAGGCTAGTTCTTGAAAGGACATCTCCGCAGACCTCTTCTTGGGTCAATCCTTTTGACTCACGTATTTCTTTATAGACCTTTCCGAAATCATAACGCATGATTTTCTCCTTTTCGTGAAAAAAGTTAACAAACAATAAAATCCTATTAAAAATATTGTATCATAGTAATATGAAAAGTAGAAAATAAAACTAAAATAAGCTTGTGGAAAAGCTTGGTGTAATTTTAAAATGGGCTTAACAGTACTATTATGTAGCTAGAAAAGGGGTGGAAAAATGTTTAAAAATAAGGAACTTTTTCGAGTAGTCATGATATTTGTGATAGGAATTATCCTAATTTTAATGACACCCGTCTTATTTAAAGTTGTTATGGAACTATTTTTAAAATAAATACGACTCTGCTTTAGGTAGAGTAGTGAATCAGGAGGTTAAGTGATGAACTACAATTTAAAATATCTCTTATCAGGAATATTTATCATAGTCTTTATAGGCTTCCTAGTCTGGATGCGTTATGTTAATCAGAGGAAGGAAGAAGAGCATTCGGATGTGTCTTTTGAAGCGAGGTTAGATAGTGAGGTCAAGGCCTTATATAAACAACTAGGATTGGGTGAGGAGCCTCATTATTTCTTAGCTTATCGCTACCTACATCCTTGGTTTAACTTGGCGATTTTACCACCAACAGTTGAAATTTTCTTAACTAAAATAGCGCTGGTGATGGTGACCCCAGATGAACTACTGATAAGAAATCTTGGAAATGGGATGACTTTCATAAGTGAGCATCATCGTGATTTGCGACAAGGACTTATCCGCATTCCAAAATCAGAGATGAAAGAATTTGAGATTCGCAACTGGAAAAGAGTTTTTGTATTTGGCGATTTTTTGACAATCAAAACAAGCCAACATAGCTATTATTTGCAGGTTAGAGATGATGGACTTCAAAAAGGAAGTCTTTCTACCAAACATTTCTCCGACTTGAAACGACAAGATTTTTTAGGATTATTGACAGATAAAAGAACATTCTGATTGACAATTATCCAAAAAACGAATCTCCGAACGTTCAAAAACCACACAGTGTTCCTTTCAACTTGATTGTGTTCAAGATTGGAATGACAGTGTGGTTTTATTTAGAAGTTAGTTTTTGTTAGCCTTTTATATACTTTGTTCGATAAAAGACAATTAAATTAGTGATAGCCGATTGCTTACTGCTGACCGAATGATGTAACTCCGCCACCTAAACTAGCGAGATCATCACTGTTTATTGTGGGAACTTCAGCATTGTTACTATTGGTATTAGTTTCTGCTTGAGCTTCTGAAGTATTAGCTGCTTGATTTTGTGTACTTGCCACATCATTTCCGCTGCTGCCAGCACTATTAGATGAAGGTGGTTCGCTTGCAGGCGCTTGTGAACTGTATCTGCTCCCATTTGACTCAGTATAGGTTGGAGTGTAGCTCCCTCCTCCTGAAGAATAGGTTTCTCTTTCCCCCTCGCTACTAGTCGTTCCTGTTTCTTTTTTGTCAGTCTTTTGTCCTTCTTTTTTGGTCAAGACTTCAACTTGCTTTTGGAATTTAGAAATTAGTTCTTGGATGGGTTTTATTTTTTCATCAATAGTGGCTTGTTCGCTTGTGGAGTTAACACTTTTAATGATTTCTAGTATTTTTTGTAAGGAAGTGATGGCTGTTTCAAGTGTTTGTTTATCTTCAAACTGACTATCGGATTCCTTTATATCCATTTTTAAAGCTTTTTCGCTATAATGATTGGTGATTTTATCGGACGTAGTAGTAAGAAAGTCTGCTAATGTTTGCTTGCCTTCGTCAGTGTTTGGCTTCAATTCTTGAATTCTTTTCCAATCTTCTATAATTGTTTCAGAATCGATATTAAAATCTTTGATGGCTTTTTTTACTTGTTCGACATCTTGTTCATTTTTTTGCCGTTTGAAGAAAGCAATATTGCCTCTTTCAGTTAAGATGTTTTCTTGGTGAATGACTAGACCAATTAAAAGTCCAATACTTGCGACAATGATAATAGTAAAAATGGTATTTTTTGATTTTAGAATATCTTTGTAGTTTTTCACAATCGTTCTACGTACATGGATGGTAGTATCTTTAAGGGATCATGTACGTATTCCTCCTCAATATAGTATATCATTTTTAGTTTATTTTATAAATAAGATAATAAGCAGTAGAGGGATTAAGCTATAAATTACCCTCTTTTTAAACAATTATATATGTATTTACAAAGAGGTTGGTCGATTGACATCCTCTTCCTTGTCTTCTCCAACCAAGCGTGTTATAATGAATACTGCTCAAGCGACCTTCAATCGTGAAGCACACACGACCTTCAATCGTGAATAAACGAATAGATGGGAGACTTACCATGAGTGATAACTCTAAAACACGTGTTGTCGTGGGGATGAGTGGTGGTGTTGATTCGTCGGTGACGGCTCTCTTGCTCAAGGAGCAGGGCTACGATGTGATCGGTATCTTCATGAAGAACTGGGACGACACAGATGAAAACGGCGTCTGTACGGCGACCGAAGATTACAAGGATGTGGCTGCGGTGGCAGACCAGATTGGCATTCCTTACTACTCTGTCAATTTTGAAAAAGAGTACTGGGACCGCGTTTTCGAGTATTTCCTAGCGGAATACCGTGCAGGGCGCACGCCAAATCCAGATGTTATGTGCAACAAGGAAATCAAGTTCAAGGCCTTTTTGGACTATGCCATGACCTTGGGGGCAGACTATGTAGCGACTGGGCACTATGCCCGAGTGGCACGTGATGAGGATGGCATCGTTCATATGCTTCGTGGCGTGGACAATGGCAAGGATCAGACCTATTTCCTCAGCCAACTTTCGCAAGAACAACTTCAAAAAACCATGTTCCCACTAGGACATTTGGAAAAGCCTGAAGTTCGCAGACTAGCAGAAGAAGCGGGCCTGGCGACTGCCAAGAAGAAAGACTCGACAGGGATTTGCTTTATCGGAGAAAAGAATTTTAAAAACTTCCTCAGCAATTACTTACCAGCCCAGCCTGGTCGCATGATGACTGTGGATGGTCGCGATATGGGCGAGCATGCAGGTCTTATGTACTATACGATTGGTCAGCGTGGCGGTCTGGGTATCGGTGGGCAACACGGCGGTAACAATGCCCCTTGGTTCGTTGTCGGAAAAGACCTAAGCAAGAATATTCTCTATGTAGGACAAGGATTCTATCATGATTCGCTCATGTCAACCAGTCTAGAAGCCAGTCAAGTTCACTTTACTCGTGAGATGCCAGAGGAGTTTACGCTCGAATGTACGGCTAAATTCCGCTACCGTCAACCTGACTCTAAGGTGACCGTCCATGTCAAAGGAGATAAGGCAGAAGTCATCTTTGCAGAACCGCAACGCGCCATCACACCAGGACAGGCAGTTGTATTTTACGATGGCGATGAGTGTCTAGGTGGTGGTTTGATTGACAATGCTTATCGAGATGGACAAGTTTGTCAGTACATTTAGATTGACAAATTTTCTCAATTTGCTACAATAATAAAAGCAATAGAAATGATGGTCAAAGCTCATGGATGTTGCAGGCTTTTTTGTCCTGCACTTCTTTGGAGTTTTGACTGTTTTTGTGTCGTTTAAGGGAAAGGATAGGAGTGACTCAACAAGACTTTCGGACAAGAGTAGGAAATACGGTTTTTGGAGTTCGGGCGACAGCCTTGATTGTCCAAAATCGTAAGCTTCTAGTCACCAAAGATAAGGGCAAGTATTACACTATCGGTGGTGCGATCCAAGTTAACGAAAGAACGGAAGATGCGGTAGTCCGTGAAGTGAGGGAAGAATTGGGTGTCAAAGCTCAAGCTGGGCAACTAGCTTTAGTGGTTGAAAATCGTTTTGAACAGGACGGTGTTTCCTATCACAATATCGAGTTTCATTATCTGGTGGACTTGCTTGAAGATGCTCCATTGACCATGCAGGAAGATGAGAAAAGGCAGCCTTGTGAGTGGATTGACTTAGACAAGCTTAAGGGTATCAATCTAGTTCCAGCCTTTTTGAAAACAGCCCTGCCAGATTGGGACGGCCAACTAAGACACATTCATCTTGAGGAATAGGAGAGAAATATGACTTATAATTTTACTGAAGAATACGATATTATTGTAATTGGTGCGGGACACGCTGGGGTAGAAGCATCTCTAGCAGCTAGTCGTATGGGCTGTAAGGTCTTGCTTGCGACCATTAACATTGAAATGCTGGCTTTTATGCCTTGTAACCCCTCTATCGGTGGTTCTGCCAAGGGGATTGTCGTGCGTGAAGTTGATGCCCTCGGTGGCGAGATGGCCAAAACCATTGACAAGACTTACATCCAGATGAAGATGCTCAACACAGGGAAGGGACCAGCTGTCCGTGCTCTTCGTGCGCAGGCTGACAAGGAACTTTACTCTAAGGAAATGCGCAAGACGGTTGAAAATCAAGAAAATCTGACCCTTCGTCAAACCATGATTGATGAGATTTTGGTTGAAGATGGCAAGGTAGTCGGTGTTCGTACAGCGACCCATCAAGAGTATGCTGCTAAGGCTGTTATCGTGACGACAGGGACGGCCCTCCGTGGGGAAATTATCATTGGAGACCTTAAGTATTCATCAGGTCCTAACCACAGCCTAGCTTCTATTAACCTTGCTGACAATCTCAAGGAACTGGGCCTCGAAATCGGTCGTTTCAAGACGGGAACCCCTCCACGTGTCAAGGCTTCTTCAATCAACTACGATGTGACCGAGATTCAGCCAGGAGACGAAGCGCCAAATCACTTCTCATATACTTCACGTGATGAGGACTATGTAAAGGACCAAGTGCCATGCTGGTTGACCTACACCAACGGTACAAGTCATGAGATTATCCAAAACAACCTCCACCGTGCGCCTATGTTTACAGGTGTGGTCAAGGGAGTGGGTCCTCGTTACTGTCCGTCGATTGAAGACAAGATTGTGCGCTTTGCGGACAAGGAACGCCACCAACTCTTCCTTGAGCCAGAAGGGCGCAATACTGAGGAAGTCTATGTCCAAGGCCTCTCAACCAGTTTACCTGAAGATGTGCAACGTGAACTTGTTCATTCTATCAAAGGTTTGGAAAATGCAGAGATGATGCGAACAGGTTATGCCATTGAGTATGATATGGTCTTGCCTCACCAGTTGCGTGCGACTCTGGAAACCAAGAAAATCTCCGGACTTTTCACTGCTGGTCAGACAAATGGAACATCAGGTTACGAAGAGGCAGCAGGCCAAGGGATTATCGCGGGTATCAATGCGGCTTTGAAAGTCCAAGGCAAGCCTGAGTTGATTTTGAAGCGCAGTGACGGTTATATCGGGGTGATGATTGATGACTTGGTGACCAAGGGAACGATTGAGCCTTATCGTCTCTTGACCAGTCGTGCTGAATACCGTCTCATTCTCCGTCATGACAATGCTGATATGCGTTTGACTGAGATGGGACGCGAGATTGGACTTGTGGACAATGAACGATGGGCTCGCTTTGAAATCAAGAAAAATCAATTTGAAAATGAGATGAAGCGCCTAGACAGCATCAAACTCAAGCCAGTCAAGGAAACCAATGCTAAGGTTGAGGGGATGGGCTTTAAGCCGTTGACCGATGCAGTGACAGCCAAGGAATTCCTTCGCCGTCCAGAAGTGTCTTACCAAGATGTGGTGGCCTTCATCGGACCAGCAGCAGAGGACTTGGATGACAAGATTATCGAATTGATTGAAACAGAAATCAAGTACGAAGGCTATATTTCCAAAGCCATGGACCAGGTTGCCAAGATGAAACGCATGGAAGAAAAACGTATTCCAGCCAATATTGATTGGGATGACATTGATTCTATCGCAACCGAAGCCCGTCAGAAGTTCAAACTTATCAATCCAGAAACCATCGGACAAGCCAGCCGTATCTCGGGAGTAAACCCAGCAGATATTTCTATTTTGATGGTGTATTTGGAAGGTAAAAATCGTAGTATTTCTAAAACTCTTCAAAAATCAAAATGATACGTCGTCGGCTTCGGCTCACCTAACTCAAGTTATGCTTTCGCCTAGCCTTCTAGTCTGATTTCGATTTTTATTGAGTTTTAATCTCAAAAGAAAGCATAGAGAAAAACAGCTCCGAAAAATCGGGGCTGTTTTCTTGCTTTATTCTTCATCTGGTGTGAGGATCATCGGGATGATAATCGGTTCACGTTCTGTATTTTCATAGAGGAAGGGGCGAATAGCGTTGACAATGGCACCATTGACAGATTGCACGCTAGCGTCCTTGTTTTTCAGTGCGATACGAATGGCATTGAAGAGGATGCGTTGGCTTTGGCGAATCAAGTCGCCAGACTCTCTCATGTAGACAAAGCCTCGACTGAGGATGTCTGGACCAGATAGAATCATCTGCGATTTGAAGTCAACAGTTGCGACTGCCAGAACGACACCGTCTTCAGATAGATCACGACGATCTTTGAGGACAGCTGCGCCGATTTCACCGATACGATTTCCATCGACATAGATGTCTTGGGCGTTGAAATGACCTGCAATACGAGCTGAGTCAGCAGTAAGGGCAAGCACATCACCATTGCTCATGATAAAGATATTGTCCTTCTCAACACCAGTATCCACCGCTAGTCCAGCGTGGACTTTTTGCATGCGGTATTCACCGTGGACAGGCATGAAGTATTTTGGCTTAATCAAGCGGAGCATAAGTTTTTGCTCTTGCTGACCACCGTGTCCAGATGTATGGATATTGTTCACTTTACCGTGGATAACTTCGACACCAGCTTCTGAAATGATGTTAATCAGCTTGTTGACGCTAGTAGTGTTTCCAGGGATTGGGCTAGAAGAGAAGATAACCGTATCACCTGGTTGGAGTTGCACCTGACGGTGGGTTCCGTTGGCGATACGAGAGAGGGCTGCCATCGGCTCGCCTTGACTACCTGTACAGAGGATAAGAATCTCGCCTGCAGGGTAGTCTTTGATTTCATTTGGCTCGATAAAGGTTCCCTTAGGAGCTTTGATGTAACCAAGCTCGATTCCGTTGACAATGGCTTTTTCCATAGAGCGACCAAAGACCGCAATCTTGCGTCCAGTCTTAACAGCGGCTTCTGTCGCTTGCTGGAGACGGAAGATATTTGAGGCAAAGGATGCAAAGATGATACGTCCTTCAATGCCTTGGATAATCTTCATGATGGACTGGCCAACGACTTTTTCAGAGTTGGTAAAGGTTGGAATTTCTGCATTTGTCGAGTCAGACAGGAGACAGAGTACACCTTCTTCACCAAGCGCAGCCATACGGTGCAAATCTGCTGGTTCACCAACTGGTGTTAAGTCAAACTTGAAGTCACCCGTACAGACAATTTTCCCTTGAGGAGTATGAATGACAATCCCCAAAGGCTCTGGAATAGAGTGAGTCGTTCTAAAGAAAGTTGCCTTGAGATTTTTAAAGGTCAACTCAGTGTTGTGGTTGATTTCGTAAAGTTTGGCGTTGCGCAAGAGGCCGTGTTCTTCGAGTTTCCCACGGATCAAAGCCAAGGCAAGTGGTCCAGCATAGATAGGGACATTTGCTTGCTTGAGTAGGAAAGGAATCCCACCGATGTGGTCCTCGTGTCCGTGTGTGATTAAGACAGCCTTGACGCGGTCGATATTGTCCACGATGTATGAGTAGTCAGGAATGACATAGTCGATACCCAGCAAGTCATCTTCTGGGAATTTAATCCCAGCATCGACGATAACAATCTCGTCTTGGTATTCAATCCCGTAAGTGTTTTTCCCGATTTCTCCCAGACCACCGATGGCAAAAACGCCGACTTCTTCAGGTTTAAGAGTGTAGGCCATATTAGAACTCCGTAATTTCGAAGGCGCCAGTTTCTTTTTCGTAATCTAGCAATTTGTCAGACAAGAGTTCGATATACTCGATATTGTACTCTGGGCGATTTTCTTCGACAAGTTGGCGAGCAGCGATACGGCCCTCAAGTTCTGAGTTAGCATCGATGTCTAGGTATAGTGCGCGTGTTGTTTCACGGCGTGGGCTACGTTCTTTTGTTTCTTGATAAAAAACTTTGTAAATCATATAGTTCCTTTCTATTTACAGGTCAGCTTATTCCAAACTTTTAGCAGAGAATTGCTTGATTTCATTCCATTTTTGTCTAGATTGACCTTGATTCGTTACAATTATTTCAATTATACCACAAAATGAAAAATTAGTAAAAGACGGAAACGAGAAAGTCATAGGGTTACTCGTTGGTAAGCGTTTGCAAAAATAAAGAAAATATGTTATTTTGATAATGGAAGTGGAATTTATCATTTGTCACAATTCCCTATAGTTTTTAAGTCAAGGAGGTTGCCCTATGTATAATTTATTTGCTTTTGCTATCGGAGCTCGCTTAGTAGCTTTTATTGTTTTTGTTGCTTGCGTTTATGGAGGGAATCTTCTATTTGCCAAACTGGAACAACGACAAACCAAGTTCTTGTGGAAAATTACCTTTGTGACTCTCTACTCGCTTTTTCTCCTCCTCGTAACCTATGTAGTTTGGTTTATATTTTACTTTGGATTAAATGCTTAGATGCCCTGCTCTGCTGGGGTATTTTTGTTTGGGGGCAAAGAAAATTCCACCCCATCTATCAAGATGAGGTGGTCTTTGCATTTTTCTAAAATGACATGACAATGGAATTTTCAGAGCTTATTAGCTTTATATTAATGATTCTTCTGCTCAAAAATAGAGTTGAAGACTAAAAACAAAACAATACAAACAGATAAATCGATTGGTAAAGGGATAGTAGTAATGTTTAAATCATTGAGAATGCTGAGCAAACTATAAGAGATAAAGATAATAAAATTTATCCTTCTAAAAATGTGTTTTTTATCTAGCATGACTTACCAAACTTTTTACGAAGGTCTTTTCCAATGGTATAACCTGCCATAAATAAAGCGATACCAACACCTACACCAAAACCACCCTTTATTTCTTGCAATTCCTTATTAGAAATTTCACAATAGTTGTTCAAATCTTTCATCATATTAATCTCCTCCTAAAAAATAACCAGCTGCCAAACCAGAACCTATAAGTGCTGTTCCACCTGCAATAGCTTTCCAAGATACTGCTACTCCAAAGATAACCAAGGGAGCGAGACCGCCATCAATATCTGATAATTCATTTTCAGATAAGGATAAAAATTGATTGTCAAGAACGTCAAAATTTGTCATTGAACTTTCCTCCTTTTTTCTTGTTCACTTTTATATTCGGAAAAGAAAAGGAAAAGTGAGCATTTTTTAAATTATTTTTTAGCTAAGTATAGGCATTTTTGTTTGGGGGCAAAGAAAATTCCCATGTGCCAGCTTTTGTAGTATAATAGTAAGCAGACAAAAAGATAGGAATGTGTTATGAAAGTATTAGCTTTTGATACGTCCAGCAAGGCTCTTTCTCTCGCTATTTTAGAGGACAAGCAGGTTCTTGCCGAGACGACGATTAATATTAAGAAAAATCACAGTATTACCCTTATGCCTGCCATCGATTTTTTGATGGCAAGTTTGGATTGGACACCCAAGGATTTGGACCGAATCGTGGTGGCGGAAGGGCCAGGTAGCTACACAGGTTTGCGAATCGCGGTAGCAACTGCCAAGACTTTGGCTCATACCCTGAACATTGAGTTAGTTGGTATGTCTAGCCTCTTGGCTCTGGTGCCCTACCAACAAGAAGGCTTGTTCGTTCCCTTGATGGATGCGCGTCGCAACAATGTTTATGCAGGATTTTATGAAAATGCCAAACCTGTCATGCCAGAAGCGCACCTATCTTTTGAAGAGGTGTTAGAGAAAGTTAAGGGTGCTAGTCAGGTAACCTTTGTCGGAGAAGTTGCCCCCTTTGTGGAGCAGATTCAAGAACACTTGCCAAGGACTAATTACAAAGAAACCTTGCCTAATGCAGCCAATCTTGCTCTTTTGGCTTGGGACAAGGAAGCAGACTCCTTGCATGATTTTGTGCCGAACTACCTCAAGCGTGTTGAGGCTGAGGAAAACTGGCTCAAGAACCATACCGAGTCTGGTAAGTCCTACATTAAACGCCTATGATAGAAATCAAACGAACTCACCAGCAACCTGATCTGGCTCAAGCCATCTACGCTGTTATGATAGCTGTTTACCCAGTCAGTCCTTGGACGCTGGAACAAATCCAAGCAGACCTGTCCCAAGACCAGACTTGGTATGCTCTAGCTTATGATGGGGAAGAAGTGATTGGCTTTCTAGCTGTGCAGGAGAATCTTTTTGAGGCAGAAGTCCTGCAAATCGCTGTCAAACAAACCTATCAGGGTCAGGGAATTGCATCAGCCTTGTTTGCTCAATTGCCGACAGACAAGGAGATTTTCCTCGAAGTCAGAAAGTCAAATCACCGAGCACAAGCATTTTACAAGAAAGAAAAGATGGCAGTCATCGCTGAGCGAAAGGCCTACTACCATGACCCAGTCGAGGATGCCATTATCATGAAGAGAGAAATAGATGAAGGATAGATATATTTTAGCATTTGAGACATCCTGTGATGAGACCAGTGTCGCCGTCTTGAAAAACGACGATGAGCTCTTGTCTAATGTCATTGCTAGTCAAATTGAGAGCCACAAACGTTTTGGGGGCGTAGTGCCAGAAGTAGCCAGTCGTCACCATGTCGAGGTCATTACAGCCTGCATCGAGGAGGCGTTGGCAGAAGCAGGGATTACCGAAGACGATGTAACAGCTGTGGCGGTTACCTATGGACCTGGCTTGGTGGGAGCTTTACTAGTTGGTTTATCAGCTGCTAAGGCCTTTGCTTGGGCACATGGACTTCCGCTGATTCCCGTTAACCACATGGCTGGTCACCTTATGGCAGCTCAGAGCGTGGAGCCTTTGGAGTTTCCCTTGCTAGCCCTCTTGGTCAGCGGTGGACACACAGAGTTGGTTTATGTTTCGGAGGCTGGTGACTACAAGATTGTTGGGGAAACGCGAGATGACGCGGTTGGTGAGGCTTATGATAAGGTTGGCCGTGTCATGGGCTTGACCTATCCTGCCGGTCGTGAGATTGATGAGCTAGCTCATCAGGGACAGGATATTTATGATTTTCCTCGTGCCATGATTAAGGAAGATAATCTGGAGTTTTCATTCTCAGGTTTGAAATCGGCTTTTATCAATCTTCACCACAATGCCGAGCAAAAGGGAGAAAGCTTGTCCACAGAGGCTTTGTGTGCTTCCTTCCAAGCAGCTGTCCTGGATATTCTCATGGCAAAAACCAAGAAGGCTTTGGAGAAATACCCTGTTAAAACTCTTGTCGTGGCAGGTGGTGTGGCAGCCAATAAAGGTCTCAGAGAACGCCTAGCGGCTGAAATCACAGATGTCAATGTCATCATCCCACCTCTGCGACTCTGCGGAGACAATGCAGGAATGATTGCCTATGCCAGCGTCAGCGAATGGAACAAAGAAAACTTTGCAAGCTTGGACCTCAATGCCAAACCAAGTCTCGCTTTTGATACCATGGAATAAAGAGTCAGCTTAGGGCTGGCTTTTTTGCTCTCTTAAATGTCAGAATATTTTGACAAATAATTGTGAATAATGATATACTATATAAAAAATAGGAGGTGGTGAGATGATTGAGAGAATGGAGTTGGGAGAATTTTACAAGGAATTACGTTTGGCGAGAAAGCTCAAGCAGTCAGATGTGGCTTGTGCTGGTCTAACAGCCTCTCAGTTGTCCAAGTTTGAACTAGGGCAGTCTATGCTATCTGCGGATAAGTTGATCCTAGCCATCCAAGGGATCAATATGAATTTTGATGAGTTTGGTCATAAGCTAAACAATTATCAAGAATCCCTACATATGCAGATTGGTAGAAAGGTTGTGGATCGCTTTGCCCACCAAGATATAGCTGGTTTAGAGCAACTGTTGGAGGAAGTCGAGCAAGAACAGATGGCAGAGACCTATCGTCGTTTGAATGCCATTGTAATTAAAAACGCACTCCATTCCTTAAATAAGAACTATCCATTAGTAAAAGAAGATAGCGAGTTTTTGACTATCTATCTCTATGCTATTGAGTCTTGGACCTGGTTTGAACTCTATCTCTTTTGCAATACCATGCCCTTCTTGAGCAATCAAGATTTGATATTTTTATCGACCGCTTTAATTGAGAAATCTAGGGAATTTAAAGAGTTGGTACATAATCGATTGTATATGAAAAGTGGATTTCTGAATATTATATCAGAACTCATGGAGCGTAAACTTTTCTCTTATATCCCAATTTTTGAAGCTGAGCTAGAGAGCATGCTTCGTCCATACGATGTTTTTGAAAAAGTATTGTGGCAGTTTTTAAAGAAAATGAAGATTTTCCTTCAAACCAAAGGAAGCAATCAAAAAGAGATTGAAAGATTTATCCAATCTCTGCAAGTATTAGAAAATCCACAATTGCTAGCCCTCTTCGAATTGCGTTTGAAGCAATACAAAGAACTTATTGAGTAGTCAACAATTGCAAATCTGAAATTTCTATAAGAAAAAATATCAAATATGCGATTTTCTAAAATAAGCTAATTTTCGTGTTATACTATCCTTGTAAAGCACTTCAAGCAGATCCTAAGTCGCAGAAGTGGTTTATAGATGGGAATTCGTACAGTATATGTTTAATTATGAGCATACTGTAAATGGCTGGACTAAAAGTGAAACTTGGCGTCCTAGATAAAATGAGGTAAACGATGGAAAAACAAAGTCAGTTACAAATGTTAATTCATTCCCTATACAATAATAAAGAAATTAGCTTGACGGAAGAATTTAGGAAGCAATTGCTGGAAACAGCAAAACAGTTCTCTAGTACTAATGAAGATTTGTTAGCTGTACGTCTTTCTTTTGCCGTCTCTAAAGAATTGTTGAGCTTTAAAGGTGAACCGCCGACAGAGTTGTTGGATTTAGCAAAATTTGTCCAAAAGAAAGAAGCTAAATACAAGCAGGGAATAGTGTGGTCTGGTATTTTTAAGATATGATTTATTATAAAATACGGCATGAACATCATATAATGGATGAATCTGAATATGAGCAAGGCTTGGAGTTCAATATTAAACCAAGTCTTGTTTTCTATACACTGGAACTTTAAAAGGAGTTGTGATGAAAGTATTTCTTCAAAATAGAAATTTTAGGCAATTAACCATCAACCAGTGGATTTCAACGGTTGGGGATACGATTTTTTATCTGGCCTTTTTGAATTATGTGGCAGATGCATCTTTTGCCCCTTTGGCGATTTTACTGATCACGATTTCAGAAACCCTTCCTCAAGTTCTGCAAATCTTTCTGGGAGTTTTGGCGGATTTTCAACATCATCGTGTCCTAAAATATACAATGATTAGTTTTGCAAAATTTTTGCTTTACTCTATCGTTTCTTTATCACTTTCAGGGCAGTCCTTTTCCTTGTTATTAGTAGCATTTATTTGTCTGATTAACCTCTTATCTGACACATTGAGTTATTTTTCAGGCGCCATGCTCACTCCGATTTTCATTAGAATTATTGGGCAAGACCATCTGGCAGAAGCTATTGGATTTAAACAGTCAACTGTTAGTTTAGTGAAAACAATCAGTAATATTCTAGGAGGAGTCTTACTAGGTATTCTATCTATCCAGTCTATTTCCTTACTGAATGCTCTGACCTTTTTAATCGCATTTTTAGGTATTCTTTTCATAAAAACAGACCTCTTGAAAGTAGAAAAAACGATTAGCTATCAAGAAGGACTCTCTGTAAAATCCTTTTGCCAGCATCTGCTCCAATCATCAAAATTGATATGGAATATGAATAAGGTGCTCTTGGTTTTGTTTATTATCTCTATTAGTCAAGCAGTGATAAATGTTACAGTTCCTGTTTCTACTCTGTTTTTGAGGAATCAGCCCTTTTTGAATTTACAAACAGGTCAATCTCTTGCCTTGTTATCCACCCTTGAATTGTCAGCCCTTATTGTCGGAAGCCTTGTGAGTGGCTATCTGAAGAATACAATCTCCATAAAACTAGCCCTATATGCCTCGCTTATTATCCAATTACTCCTTTTAGTTGGCTTTGTGGCAGTTCGTTTTGACTGGATTCTTATCTTTAGTGCCTTGGATGCCTTTTTCGCAGGTATCCTCTCTCCTCGATTACAGGAACTCATTTTTAAACAAATACCTGAGGAGTCAATGGGAGCAGTTCAATCCTCTATCGGCGCCATTACAGTTGTTTTACCTAGCTTATTTACAATAGCTTTGGTAACCATTGCTACTAGCTTTAGAACTCTGGCAGTTAGCTTTGTTTTATTGCTATTTCTTCTAGCTGCCTTTATCATACTCTTGAATATCCGTGAAAACATTTAGCGAAGAATGTGTATATTATATGTTTGAGACTGGATTCCAGTCTGTTTATGATGGCTACAATCAGCAGACTGTTAAATTTTTGAGAAAGTTGCTTGACATTTTAGACCAATCGGTTTATAATTAAAAAATGTAGAGGTAAATACATGAGAAAAGAAGAAAAAACAAGACTACGAAGAGAGAAAATCATTACCGCTGCTTTGTTTGAATTTGCTACAAAAGGCTATCAAGGTTTTGTCATCAATGAACTTTGTAAAGTGGATGGTATTGCCAAAGGAGTTTTGTATCATAATTTTTCAGGGAAATCAGACCTCTATCTAACTTGGTTTCAGGATATGAACATCAATTATCACAGGTTTTGGATATGATGATTTATGGAATACTAGAGGAAGATTCCTCTAAAAAAGGAGAAAAATAATGTCGAAAATTTGGAAATGGTTGTTACTAATTGCGGGTATTTTTGCAGTTTTTGTAGGTTTTAATATGTTTGCACATCCTCTTATTAGCTTGGCTTCCATGACTTTCTGGTTTGCACTTGTATTTGCAGTTCAAGGGATTTCTGAGATTGTACAATACTTCAAATCAGAAGAAAAGCATGGCTGGAATTTATTTGGAGGAATTGTTACCCTCATCCTCGCTCTTACCTTGTTCTCAGGTAGCTTTATTGAAATGGTAACATTTGTACCATTTATCATTTCTTTATGGGCCTTGACAAATGGTATTACAAAAACTATCGTTGGTTTCAAGGTTCGTAAGACGGATAAATCGGTAGGTACCCCTCTAGTTTGGATGGGGATTTTAGGAATCGTAGCAGGTTTAATCATGATGGGACACCCATTGATGACCGGTCTCTATATTAGTTACACCATTGCCTTTGTCTTTATTTATCAAGGTATTGTGGCAATTGTTCAATTCTTCAAGATTAAATAAGAATAAAATGGAGTCTGTCTGATTACAATCAGCAGACTTTTTTCTCTTTCCTGAATGTGTTATAATAGTCCATGCTATGGCTGGAGCCTTTTCAGCCTACTTATACTCTTCGAAAATCTCTTCAAACTGCGTCAGCTTCTATCTGCAACCTCAAAACAATGTTTTGAGCAACCTGTGGCCAGCTTTCTAGTTTGCTCTTTGATTTTCATTGAGTATTATTAAGACAATATGAGGAGAAAGATGAAAGAAAAAGGATTTTGGGAGGGGGCGCAGGCGGCCATGCCAACGGCCCTTGGTTATGTCAGTATTGGCTTGGCCTGTGGGATTATTGGTGCGCCCTATGTGACACCTGTTGAGATGGGCTTGATGAGCCTCTTTGTTTATGCTGGGAGTGCCCAGTTTGCCATGTTGGCACTGATTGCGGTTCAAGCACCTGTGGCAGCTATTGCTATGACGGTCTTTTTGATTAATTTGCGTCTCTTTTTGTTGAGCTTGCATGCGTCAACCTATTTCCGTCATACCAGCCTCTGGCAAAATATCGGTATGTCTAGTCTCTTGACGGATGAGACCTATGGCGTTTTGATGGGCGAGTTAGCCCATGCAGACAAGGTCCATCCGATGTGGATGCACGGAAATAATCTTAACAGCTATGTGGCTTGGTTTGTGGGAACAGTAGTCGGAACGGCTCTGGGTGGTCTGCTGCCAAATCCAGAAATCTTTGGCTTGGATTTTGCCCTGGTTGGGATGTTTATTGGTATTTTTGCTTCGCAATTTCAGATTATGCAAAGACGGATTCCTGTCCGCAATCTGCTCATTATCCTAGCAGTTGTTGCGGTGTCCTTCTTTTTGCTCTTGACAGTGGTGTCTCAGTCACTAGCTGTTCTGTTTGCGACGCTACTTGGTTGTACAATGGGGGTGGTTTTAGATGGTCAGTAAGTATCTTTTATTAGCAGTTATTTTCTCTGGCTTGGTGACTTGGATTCCCCGTATGATTCCCTTCATCTTGGTCAAGTATAAGGGTTTGCCTGCGATCGTTGAGCGTTTTTTGAAGTTCTTGCCCGTTTCGATTATCTTTGCCTTGATTCTTTCAAGCGTAGTGACAGGTAAGGTTGGGAGCCTTCCTCAAATTAAATTGCTAGACTTCTTAGCCGTCTTTCCAACAGCTTGGGTAGCCTTTCGCTACCGCAATCTAGTCGGAACAGTTCTCTTTGGAGTGGTCTTAATTGCACTCTTGCGTTTGGTCTTTTAATACTCTTCGAAAATCAAATTCAAACCACGTCAGCGTCGCCTTACCGTATATATGTTACTGACTTCGTCAGTTCTATCTACAACCTCAAAGCAGTGCTTTGAGCAACCTGCGGCTAGCTTCCTAGTTTGCTCTTTGATTTTCATTGAGTATAAATTAGCCATAAAGAAAACCTATCACAGAGATAGATATCATATAATGGCGTAAATGCTCTTTTTCTGTTAAGATTATAAGGTATTCTATTTTGGAGGAAATGAAATGAAAAAAATCGTTAAATACTCATCTCTTGCTGCTCTAGGGCTTGTTGCTGCAGGTGTACTAGCAGCTTGCTCAGGTGGTGCTAAGAAAGAAGAAGCAGCTAGCAAGAAAGAAATTATCGTTGCAACCAATGCTTCACCAAAACCATTCAACTATGAAGAAAATGGCGAATTGACTGGTTATGAGATTGAACTAGTTCGTGCTATCTTTAAAGATTCTGACAAGTATGATGTCAAGTTTGAGAAGACAGAGTGGTCAGGTGTCTTTGCAGGACTTGACGCTGACCGTTACCAAATGGCCGTTAACAACATCAGCTACACTAAAGAACGCGCGGAGAAATACCTTTATGCAGCTCCAACAGCTAAAAACCCTAACGTTCTTGTAGTGAAGAAGGACGACTCTAGCATCAAATCACTTGATGATATCGGTGGAAAATCAACAGAAGTTGTTCAAGGGACAACATCTGCTAAACAGTTAGAAGACTACAACAAACAACACTCAGATAATCCAACTGTCCTTAACTACACTAGAGCAGACTTCCAACAAATCATGGGACGCTTGAGCGATGGGCAATTTGACTACAAGATTTTTGATAAAATCGGTGTTGAAACAGTCATCAAGAACCAGGGCTTGGATAACTTGAAAGTCATTGAACTTCCAAGCGACCAACAACCTTACGTTTACCCACTTCTTGCTAAAGGTCAAGATGAGTTGAAAACATTTGTAGACAAACGTATCCAAGAACTCTACAAAGACGGAACTCTTGAAAAGTTGTCTAAACAATTCTTTGGAGACACTTATCTACCAGCAGAAGCTGATATTAAATAATTTCTTGAAATCATCCATTCTGAACAAGATGGGTGATTTCTCAGTTTTTAGGGATATAGTTTTAAACTATATATCTGACTACATAATAACAATTTGTGAAATCAAACAAATTGTGAGATACTAGTACGGTATTATTTTTAAGGAGAAAGAATCATGAAAATCAAAAAATGGCTTGGTGTAGCAGCCCTTGCTACAGTCGCAGGTTTGGCTCTTGTAGCTTGCGGAAACTCAGAAAAGAAAGCAGACAATGCAACAACTATCAAAATCGCAACTGTTAACCGTAGCGGTTCTGAAGAAGCTCGTTGGGATAAAGTTCAAGAATTAGTTAAAAAAGACGGTATTACTTTGGAATTTACAGAGTTCACAGACTACTCACAACCAAATAAGGCAACTGCTGATGGCGAAGTGGACTTGAACGCTTTCCAACACTATAACTTCTTGAACAACTGGAACAAAGAAAACGGAAAAGACCTTGTAGCGATTGCTGATACTTACATCTCTCCAATTCGCCTTTACTCAGGTTTGAATGGAAGCGACAACAAGTACACTAAAGTAGAAGACATCCCAGCAAACGGAGAAATTGCTGTACCGAACGATGCTACAAACGAAAGCCGTGCGCTTTACTTGCTTCAATCAGCTGGCTTGATTAAATTGGATGTTTCAGGAACTGCTCTTGCAACAGTTGCTAACATCAAAGAAAATCCAAAAAACTTGAAAATCACTGAATTGGACGCTAGCCAAACAGCTCGTTCATTGTCATCAGTTGACGCTGCCGTTGTAAACAATACCTTCGTTACAGAAGCAAAATTGGACTACAAGAAAGCACTTTTCAAAGAACAAGCTGATGAAAACTCAAAACAATGGTACAACATCATCGTTGCGAAAAAAGATTGGGAATCATCACCTAAGGCTGATGCTATCAAGAAAGTGATCGCAGCTTACCACACAGATGACGTGAAAAAAGTTATCGAAGAAACATCAGACGGTTTGGATCAACCAGTTTGGTAATAAGAAACAGGGAGGTGGGAGAGAAAATTCCACCTCTTGCTTTTGTATAGAGCATGGATTGTCAGGAAGAGTAGTTCATAGAAAGGTAGAGAGAAAATGGTTTTTCCTAGTGAACAAGAACAGATTGAAAAATTTGAAAAGGATCATGTAGCCCAGCATTATTTTGAGGTTTTGCGTACCTTGATTTCTAAGAAGTCGGTCTTTGCCCAACAGGTTGGACTTAAGGAAGTTGCCAACTATCTGGGTGAGATTTTCAAGCGTGTTGGGGCTGAAGTGGAGATTGATGAGACTTATACGGCGCCCTTTGTCATGGCACATTTCAAGAGTTCGCGTCCAGATGCCAAGACCCTGATTTTCTATAACCACTATGACACTGTGCCAGCGGATGGGGATCAGGTGTGGACAGAGGATCCCTTTACGCTTTCGGTCCGCAATGGCTTTATGTATGGGCGTGGGGTTGATGACGACAAGGGTCATATCACGGCTCGTTTGAGTGCTTTGAGAAAATACATGCAGCACCATGATGACCTGCCTGTCAATATCAGTTTTATCATGGAGGGAGCGGAGGAATCCGCTTCGACAGACCTAGATAAGTATCTAGAAAAGCATGCGGATAAACTCCGTGGTGCAGATTTGTTGGTCTGGGAACAAGGAACCAAAAATGCCTTGGAACAGCTGGAAATTTCTGGTGGAAATAAGGGGATTGTGACCTTTGATGCCAAGGTGAAAAGCGCTGATGTGGATATCCATTCTAGTTATGGTGGGGTTGTGGAATCAGCTCCCTGGTATCTCCTTCAAGCCTTACAGTCTCTTCGTGCCGCAGATGGCCGTATCTTGGTTGAAGGTTTGTACGAAGAAGTTCAAGAGCCAAATGAACGTGAATTGGCCTTGGTGGATACTTACGCCCAACGAAATCCAGGGGAAATCAGCCAGATTTATGGTTTGGAATTGCCTCTCTTACAAGAGGATCGCGCAGCCTTTCTAAAACGTTTCTTTTTTGAACCTGCTCTCAATATCGAAGGGATTCAGTCAGGTTACCAAGGACAAGGGGTTAAAACGATTTTACCAGCAGAAGCCAGTGCTAAGCTAGAGGTTCGTTTGGTTCCTGGTCTAGAACCGCATGATGTTCTGGAAAAAATTCGGAAACAGCTAGACAAAAATGGCTTTGATAAGGTAGAATTATACTATACCTTGGGAGAGATGAGCTATCGAAGCGATATGAGCGCACCAGCCATTCTCAATGTAATCGAGTTGGCCAAGAAATTCTATCCACAGGGCGTTTCAGTCTTGCCGACGACAGCAGGGACAGGGCCTATGCATACGGTCTTTGATGCCCTAGAGGTGCCAATGGTGGCCTTCGGTTTAGGGAATGCCAATAGCCGAGACCACGGTGGAGATGAGAACGTGCGAATCGCCGATTACTACACCCATATTGAATTAGTAGAGGAGCTGATTAGAAGCTATGAGTAGAGATATTATCAAGTTAGATCAGATCGATGTGACTTTTCACCAAAAGAAGAGAACCATCACGGCGGTCAAGGATGTGACCATTCACATCCAAGAAGGGGATATCTACGGAATCGTTGGATATTCTGGAGCAGGGAAATCAACCCTTGTGCGGGTGATTAACCTCTTGCAAAAGCCATCTGCGGGCAAAATTACCATTGATGACGATGTGATTTTTGATGGTAAGGTCACCTTGACGGCAGAGCAGTTGCGTCGTAAACGTCAAGATATCGGAATGATTTTCCAGCATTTCAACCTGATGAGCCAAAAGACAGCAGAGGAGAATGTAGCCTTTGCCCTTAAACATTCTGGACTCAGTAAGGAAGAAAAGAAGGCTAAAGTAGCTAAGTTGTTGGACTTGGTTGGCTTGGCAGACCGTGCTGAAAATTATCCTTCACAGCTATCTGGAGGGCAAAAACAGCGTGTGGCCATTGCGCGTGCCTTGGCAAATGATCCAAAAATCTTGATTTCAGATGAGTCAACTTCTGCCCTTGACCCTAAGACAACCAAGCAGATTTTGGCCTTGTTGCAAGATTTGAACCAAAAATTAGGCTTGACTGTTGTCTTGATTACGCATGAAATGCAGATTGTCAAAGACATTGCCAACCGTGTGGCAGTTATGCAGGATGGACATTTGATTGAGGAGGGTAGTGTTCTTGAAATCTTCTCAGACCCTAAACAACCTTTGACTCAAGACTTTATCTCAACAGCTACAGGTATTGACGAAGCCATGGTCAAAATCGAGAAGCAAGAAATCGTGCAACATCTGTCTGAAAACAGTCTTTTAGTGCAACTCAAGTATGCAGGTGCTTCAACAGACGAGCCACTTTTGAATGAATTGTACAAGCATTACCAAGTAACGGCTAATATCCTCTATGGAAATATCGAAATTCTCGATGGTACTCCTGTTGGAGAATTGGTTGTGGTACTGTCTGGTGAAAAAGCAGCGCTAGCAGGCGCTCAAGAAGCCATTTGTCAAGCAGGCGTACAACTAAAAGTATTGAAGGGAGGACAGTAAGATGGAATCATTGATTCAAACCTATTTGCCAAATGTCTATAAGATGGGTTGGGCTGGTCAAGCAGGCTGGGGAACAGCCATCTACTTAACCCTCTATATGACAGTTCTTTCTTTCATCATCGGAGGGTTCTTGGGGCTAGTGGCAGGTCTTTTCCTTGTTTTGACAGCGCCAGGTGGTGTCTTGGAAAATAAGGTCGTTTTCTGGATTTTAGATAAGATTACCTCTATTTTCCGTGCGGTACCATTTATCATTCTCTTGGCAGTCTTGTCACCCTTCTCCCATCTAATCGTAGGGACAAGTATCGGGCCAAATGCGGCTATTGTACCCCTATCTTTTGCGGTCTTTGCCTTCTTTGCCCGTCAAGTGCAGGTTGTCTTGGCTGAGCTAGATGGTGGTGTTATTGAGGCGGCTCAAGCTAGCGGAGCGACATTCTGGGATATCGTAGGTGTTTACCTATCAGAAGGCCTTCCAGATTTGATCCGTGTGACGACTGTAACCTTGATTTCCCTTGTTGGTGAAACAGCTATGGCTGGTGCGGTTGGAGCTGGTGGTATTGGTAACGTGGCCATCGCTTATGGATTTAACCGCTACAATCACGATGTGACCATCTTGGCAACCATCATTATCATTTTGATTATCTTTGCAATCCAATTCTTGGGAGACTTCTTGACCAAGAAATTGAGCCATAAATAAAAAAGAGCTAGGCCATCTGTACATCAATTCATAGGAGTTGTCGTTATAGTCAAGACTTAAAATTCTCTGTACTAGCTGCTATCAACCGTTACTTTTAAGAGTAAGAGAGTTAAGAATTGTGGGGAGTCAATATGCAAAATCTGGGAGAAGTTTTTAAAGAATTGAGAAAGAGTCGAAATGTATCTCTACAGGAGGCGACGGGAGGAGAGTTTACTTATTCCATGCTGAGCAAATTTGAGCGTGGAGAAGCAGAATTATCTTCTATGAAATTGATTACTGCCTTAGATAACATTAACTCTGATTTGAATGAATTTATGTACTTGGTACGTGGTTTTTCTCAGAAAAAGTTTTTGGCTTTTCAAGAAAATCTCTGGGAACTATATGATAGAGAAGGGATTGATTCTCTCCATTCCTTGTATGAAGAGACGACTCAAAAGTATAGATTAAGTGGTGAAAAGAGCTATCTTTTACAAATGATTCGTATCAAAAGCCTTCTTGTGTTTTTTGATTCAGAAATAAGAGCAACGGATGAAGAACTGACTTTTCTCTACGACTATTTTTTTACTATTGATATCTGGGGAAATTATGAATTGGAACTATTTTCAACGATTTCTACTTTGTTTCCTCTGCCCCTCTATTTTAAATATTCTAGGGAGATGTTACAAAAGACGGATTTATTAGGCTCTTTACCGAGTAACAAAGTTGGTATTGACACTATTTTGATTAATGGACTCTTTAAAGCGATAGAGGAAAAGGATAAATTAAAAGCAGACTATTTTGTTTTTCAGATTGAAAAACGAGATTTACCAGAATCTCAAGCTTATCTAAAAATCATTTATATGATTGCTAAAGGGTATTATGATACTATTTTTAAA
This sequence comes from Streptococcus mitis, assembly GCA_946190205.1. Classification (GTDB taxonomy): domain Bacteria; phylum Bacillota; class Bacilli; order Lactobacillales; family Streptococcaceae; genus Streptococcus; species Streptococcus mitis_DI. Next base: position 24,868 of record CAMHZO010000006.1, read on the forward strand.
GTAGAAAATAAGGGGCTTGAAAAAATCCAAAGAGGCATTACAATCTTACAAGATTTAGAGTATGTAGATGGTGCAAGATATTATGAAAACTATTTTGCAAATCAGCTTTCAAATAAAGATTTGTAATATATTCTCATTACATCGACCGATGAAAAATAAATAGCCTTGTAGATGGATTGATAATTAGTAGTATCTAGGCGCTAGAGTTTCTATTTTCAGAAAAAATATATTACAAAAAAGTGGGGAGACCCGCTTTTTTTGTTATACTGGCTTCAATAGAATACTCTTTGAAATGTGAGAAAGGCCTGCTATGAACCTATTTTTAAAACATCATTTATTTAGAATACTGACCTTATCAAGGTTTTTGAGCTCAAGTGGAGCTTATATTTATAATCTGGTATTTATCGTTTATGCTGCGAGTCTACCCTTTAAAAATATAGCAGTATTTATGGCGAATATGATTACGATTTTACCTTTTCTATTTACTTTTTATGTTGGGATGAAGGCTGATCATACTCGGAATAAAGCAGGGACAATTATCTGGGTTGGTTGTGTGCAAAGTCTGCTATTTCTTTTGATTGCTAGTGTGATTCATGACCAGAACTTTGTAACGTTTGCTTTTATCTGTATGGTTAATATCTGTTCAGATGTTTTATCAGATTATACAGCAGGCCTGCGTATGCCGATTATCCAGTATAATATTTCGGAAGATAGGCTCTATGAAGCTTATTCCTTTACTCAGTTTGTTTCCTATTTATCAAATCTAGGAGGTCAAGCCTTAGGAGTGTGGTTACTCACAACAAGCCACCAAAATTTTTCTTTTGTTGCAATTATGAATGCTGGCTTCTTTTTACTATCTTCTCTTATTTTGTTCAAAAATAGAAGAGAATTGACGTATTTGTCTGTAACGGTAGAGAATGAGTCGATTCGTTTACTTCAACAAGTTAAGGCAATCTATGCGGACATGGATGATATCTTTAGACAGAGAGAAAGTAAATCATTGCTTAAAATGATCCTTGTCATTTTGGTGATGAATACTTTGGGGGGAGCTGTTGGAGGTATTTATCACTTTTACTTATTAGATCATACTATATATCATCTCAGCTATGCTCAAGCCCTATTTTTAATTGAATGTGTTAGCTTGGGAGGAGCTATTCTTGGTAGCCTAACCCCCCATGATTATTTTGGAAAATTGTCGTTTTCAAGTTTGCTATCGCTCAATGCAAGTCTGTTTGTATTACTTGCTACTGCTAATATTTTAGATTTTTCTCCTCTAGTAGGTGTTGCCTGCTTAGCCTTTGTCATGTATTTGATGTCGAAATCAATGCCTAAATTAGATGCTCTGTTATTGTCTAATTTGAGTGCGGATGTATTAGCTAGAAGTAATAATCTCTTGAGTATGATTTTTTCCCTAACATTACCCTTGGGGATGTCTGTATTTTCCTTCTTAGCTTTACAAGATATCAGGCTTTGTTGGTGGGTGTTTTTGGTAGTGAGTGTGATAGGGTTGATTTTATCACTAGAAAAAAGAAGTTTTTCGGGTAAAAAATTTTAACCTAGGAAAATCAGGCTTACTAGAAGGCCTTCCAGATTTGATCCGTGTGACGACTGTAACCTTGATTTCACTAGTCGGTGAAACAGCTATGGCTGATGCGGTTGGAGCTGGTGGTATCGGTAACGTAGCCATCGCTTATGGATTTAACCGCTATAATCACGATGTGACCATCTTGGCAACCATCATTATCATTTTGATTATCTTTGCGATCCAATTCTTGGGAGATTTCTTGACCAAAAAATTGAGCCATAAATAAAAAAGAGCCGCCTGGCTCTTTTTTAGTAATCAGATTTTCTGTGCCAATTTTTTACTCAAGGTTTGTCCAATTAAGGCACCCACTAGGGCTCCGATGACAATACTTGCTATAAATAGAAGGATGGTTCCAGGGTTTGGCGCGACCATGATACGGTCGATATATTCTTGGGATTTTCCTCTTGCTAGAAGGGTTGCCATATAGGCTTTGGGCGCAATCCACATGATTAGGATTGGTCCTGATGTGCTAAAAGCAAAGAGAATGAAAGAAAGGAAGTTCTTTGTTTGGTCCTTGTATTTTCCGAGGCTAGCTACTGCATCTGCTAGGAGACCACAGATAATTCCAGGAAGGAAGGCACCAGCACCGTGTTTAGTTCCCAAGAAAAAGAGGGCAATGACAAGGCCGATAGTGGTAATGGCTCCAAAGCGCGGAACTTTTGCGACTAGGATCATATAGACGCTACCGCCGACAAGGGCAGTAAAGGCAGGCGCATAAAACATGTTTCCAGCTTGGTCAAAGAGATTGCCCAAAAGGACACCAATCCCCATGCAGAGGAAGTAAAGAACTGCAAAAAGCAGTGTAGTTAAGATAGATTTTTTCATGAATTGTCTCCTGATAATTTTTTCACAATTCTCATTGTACCACGGTTTGATGGGATTGTAAATGGATACTAGAAGTTTTTGAAAACGCTTGAAATATGATATAATAGTTTCATAGTTATTTTTAGGGGGATATCATGGGTAGATTTTTAGACTTTGTCTTTAATCGTTTCTTTTTAGGGATGATTGCGACAGCCTTCTTTTGGCTACTAACCTTGGTGGGAGGGATTATCCTTGGTCTAGCGCCGGCTAGTGCCACCTTGATGAGCCTGTATGCAGAACATGGTTATAGCTTTCGGGAATACAGTTTGAAGGAGGCTTGGTCTCTTTATAAGCAAAATTTCGTCTCAAGCAACCTGATTTTCTATAGCTTTTTAGGGGTGGATCTAGTTTTGGTCTATGGCCTGTATCTCTTGGTTCAATTGCCTCATCAGACTATTATTCATTTGATTGCGACCTTTTTGAATGTTCTAGTAGTTGCCCTGCTGTTTTTGGCTTATACAGTATCTTTGAAATTACAAGTTTATTTTGACTTGTCTTATCGAAATAGTCTCAAACTATCCTTAATTGGCATCTTTATGAGCTTAGCGGCTGTGGCCAAGGTTCTCCTTGGGACAGTGCTACTTGTGGCAATTGGTTACTATATGCCTGCCCTACTTTTCTTTGTAGGAATTGGGATGTGGCATTTCTTTATCAGTGATATGTTGGAACCGGTCTATGAAAGTATCCATGAAAAATTGGCGACAAAATAGAATGAAGCAGTTTTGGCTACATACGCTTCTAAGAACCTACAGTTCAGTTATGATGATTATTATTGCGAGTTTTGCAATCTTACTCTCTTACGCTGACTGGGATTCACGGGAAAAGGAAGCTCAAAGAGTAGCCCAGCGTGTAACCACTCGAACAGTCGAAGAGGTGGAATATTATTATCGCGAGTCAGCCCAGCTAGCGCAAGATTTAGTAGCCAATCAAGACCGTATACAAGGGGTTTATAAGTACTTTAGCCTGTCAACTTCTGAATATTTTTATTGGCTGTTGGAGCATCAAGCAGCTTCGTCAACTTCTATTTCTCTGTATGAAAATATCGATGACCTGTATGTTCAGAATGACTATATAACGGGTGTTGCAATCGTCTTGCAGGACTTTAAAGAAGTCTATGTTTCGAGCAGAAATGAGAGAGGTGGTCATTCGGTACTTGCGGAAGGCTTTAAACCAGAGGCCAATAGTTTTGGAATTCCAGTTCTGGACCCAGCAACGGATCAATCTATAGGAGTGATTTACATCTCCTTGGATCCAGAAGTTTTATACCATGCTATTGACAATACCCGAGGTCATATTCCGATGGCTGTTACTGTGACATCACCATTTGATACGGAGATTTTTCATATTGGTGAGAGGGTCAATAGGGAACATGAGAACTGGTTTGTTGGTATGACTTCTCATGGATATCAGGTTCAGGTGGCAGTTCCTAAAAACTTTGTTTTACAAGGAACAGTGGCTAGCTCTGCTTTGATTGTGGGTTTGAGCCTTCTCTTTATTGTCATTCTCTATCTGACTTTGAGGCAGACTTTTGCTAATTATCAAAAGCAGGTAGTGGACCTGGTGGATTCCATCCAAGCTATTGCCCAAGGACAAGAAGGTCTTCGCATTGATACGCTTGAAAAGGATCAGGAATTGCTCCTAATCGCGGAGACGACCAATGATATGTTGGATCGCTTGGAAAAGAATATCCATGATATTTATCAGTTAGAGCTTAGTCAAAAAGATGCCAATATGCGGGCCTTGCAGGCGCAAATCAATCCTCATTTTATGTATAATACGCTGGAGTTCTTGCGCATGTATGCAGTTATGCAAAGTCAAGATGAGTTGGCAGATATCATTTATGAATTCAGTAGTCTTTTGCGTAACAATATTTCCGACGAAAGAGAAACTCTTCTCAAACAGGAATTAGAATTTTGCCGTAAATACAGCTATCTCTGCATGGTACGCTATCCCAAGTCCATTGCCTATGGTTTCAAGATAGATCCAGAGTTAGAGAATATGAAGATTCCTAAGTTTACCTTGCAACCGCTGGTAGAAAATTATTTCGCGCATGGTGTTGACCACAGACGGACAGATAATGTGATTAGCATCAAGGCGCTTAAACAGGATGGTTTTGTAGAAATTTTGGTGGTCGATAATGGCCGCGGAATGTCGGTTGAAAAACTGACAAGTATTCGAGAAAAATTAAGTCAGAGACATTTTGAACACCAAGCCAGTTACAGTGATCAAAAGCAATCTATCGGGATTGTCAATGTCCATGAGCGTTTTGTGCTCTATTTTGGGGACCGCTATGCTATTACTATAGAGTCTGCGGAGCAAGCAGGTGTTCAGTATCGCATTACAATTCAAGATGAGTAGAAAGGGAGAAAATGTATAAAGTATTATTAGTAGATGATGAGTACATGGTGACAGAAGGTCTGAAACGTTTGATTCCCTTTGATAAGTGGGATATGGAGGTCGTCGCAACAGCCAGTCATGCCGATGAAGCCCTAGAATATGTTCAAGAAAATCCTGTCGATGTGGTCATTTCCGATGTCAATATGCCCGACAAAACAGGGCTTGATATGATTCGAAAGATGAAAGAAATTTTACCAGATGCTGCCTATATCCTGCTCTCAGGTTATCAGGAGTTTGATTATGTCAAAAAGGCTATGAACCTCAAGGTTGTAGATTATTTGGTCAAGCCTGTTGATAAAGTAGAGTTGGGAAATCTGCTGGAGAAGATTGCAGGTCAGCTCGGCGAGAGAGGAAAGAAAAGTCAGACCCTCAGTCAAGATTTAGACGAGGCTGGATTTGTTAGTTATTTAGGGGATAAGGAGGATTGGTGGATAGGCCTATCCAAGGAAAAACAAGGCTCCTTCACCATTCCTTACTATGTCTTGGGACAAGACTGGCAGATTTTTATTTCTGATCAACCCCTAGATGGTTTAGTCGTTACTCCCTTTGAAGCTCCTTATCAAGAACACTTTGAACGCTGGAAGCTGAATGCTGAGAAAGCCCTCTTTTACGGCTCTGTAAATCTACAACAGTCTGAGAGTCTCTTTACCTATTACGAACCGATTTATAGGGTTATCATTCAGGGGAATCTCAATCAAATCGTTGAAGAGTTGAACCTTTTGGAGAAGGTGGTTCTTGAAAATACGCCGCGTGTTCCGATTACCAAACAGCTTTTTATCCAGTTTGTCATGGATGTCTTCCACTTGTTTGAACATCTCAAAGCTGATGATATGACGGACATTGTCAAAACCATTCATGCTATTCAAACCTTCGATGAATTGGTTCTTTATATCAAGGAAACTCTGACCCGATTCTTTGGGCAATATCGTATGAATGAGAATGTGGTCAGTGTTCTGGAAGTTATTGGGCGTGATTATCAGAAAGAACTTTCTCTCAAGGATATCAGTAAGGATCTCTTTATCAATCCTGTCTATCTGGGGCAGTTGATTAAGCGAGAAACCAATTCGACCTTCGCTGAATTGCTCAATAAACAACGTATTAAGGCTGCCCAGCAACTTTTGCTTTCAACCAGTGACAGTATCGAAGACATCTGTTATGCGGTTGGTTACAGTAACGTTGGATATTTCTATAAAGTTTTCCGAAAATTGTGCGGAAAATCGCCAAAAGCCTACCGAAAACAGGTAGAAACTACACTATAATATTTGTATCCCTTTACAAAAAGTGCTATAATATCGATAATAATATCAGGAGGTTCTATTATGAAAAAGAAACCAATTTATCTATGGGTCTTGCTAATCTTGTCTGCTCTTATTTCAGCTATGTCTCTGTTTGGAATGTTGAGTCCTTTACCTAGTAAAGAAGCCCTTCGTGCCGCTCAAAAACAAGTTGCAGGGGTCAGTGCTCAGCAATTAGAAGACCAGCTTAATTACACCTATAGAGTAGCAGAATCAACTCATTCTATTTTTAATATGGTCTTGATTGTGCTATCTGCTATTTTAGTGGTAGTAGCTATTGTCTTCCTTGTTCGTAAGAATTTGCAATATGCAAACTATACTTATGTCGGCTATGTTTTGCTAGCCATTATTGGTTCGATTTATAGCTATGTGACTTTACAAGATGCTGTGCAGTTAGTTCACGATGAGACCATGCGTTTAGGGATAAGTGTTATTTCACAAGCCGTTAGCATTCTCTATATCGTCATCAATGTTCTCTTCCTAGCCCTTGTCTTCTATAAGATGTGGCGTCAGCAAAAAGCCTTGGCAGAAGAAGAGGAAACAGAAGAACTTGCCTAAGTATTGACAAAAAATAACTATCAAGTTACAATCTTGGTAGTTATTTTTCGATTATAGATAAAATCATGGAGGTACATATGAAGATAATTTCTTTAGTTTATATCAGTCTGAGCGGTAATACCGAGAGTTTTGTGACACGCTTGAAAGACTATCTCTTGTCCCAGTACGAGGGAATTGAGGTTCAAAAGATTCATATCAAGGATTTGGTCAAGGAAGGCCGCGATTTCTATGAGATGGATAATCCTTATGTTGCTTTTTTGCCGACCTACCTAGAAGGTGGGAATGGCGTGGATAACGGAGATGTCGAGATTTTGACGACACCAGTGGGGGATTTTATCGCCTATGGTGACAATGCTAGTAAGTGTTTTGGTGTAGTTGGTTCAGGAAATCGTAACTTTAATAACCAATACTGCCTGACAGCCAAGCAATACAGTCAACGTTTTGGTTTCCCTGTATTGGCTGACTTTGAAATGCGAGGCATGCTGGAAGATATCAAACGTGTCGCAGCTATTATCGCAGATTTGTATGAGTTGGAAAGTTAAGCTTAGGCTTGGCTTTTTTTATCCTAGGCAGTTTTATCAGAACTCTTACTTTCTATGCTCCAAGAGTTGATTGATATGGTCTACTTTTTTTGATGCTCTTTTATAGGAAATAGTCCAAATGATGAGGTAGACAATCGCAAACTCGATAATGAGTTGGAGATAGAAGATCCAGTGGAAGGGGAACCAACCTGCTAGGGTCGCTAGTGGGACAAAGCCAGCCAGCATGAGAAAGAAATGGGTCAGAGTGGCACGGAGCATGCTCCAATCACGGCTGAATAAGCGGTTGCCAAAGTTGAAGAGAATACCGATAGCTGCCCAGATCAGTGTGCAGTAGAGCAAGACCAAGGCACCGTGAACCTGATGTTGAGCCATCACTTGGCCGATGAGAGAGTCGGAACTTAGTGGTGCGTAGGTATTTGGTGCATAAATGAGTGAAAAGATGATAGAGAGGATGAGGCCGATAAGAACACCAGCAGCAGCATCGTGAAATACTTGTTTTTTCATAGTTCTAATTTCTCCTTGATGGTTTTTAGGTAACGGCGTGAAGAGTAGGTGAAGCTTTCGTTTTTTAGAAAGATTTCTACCAGACCGTTGGGGGTGAGCTTGAGATGAGAGATGGAGTTGATATTGATGATTTCTGATTGGGAAATTTGGATAAAATTGGTTGGTAAGATTTCAAGGACTTGATAGAGTCGTAAGTCAATGGTGTAGGTCTGACTAGCTGTTTCTGCTAGAACCTTCCGATTCTCTATATAGAAGCGTTGAATCTTGCCAATCTCAACTAGATAGACCTGATCATCGATTTTCCCTTTGATTTTTTCTTTTTGGTCAAGATTTTCTGCGAACTCGATGACTTTCTGGACTTTATCTGTCGGCTGAGGTGCTTGGACAATCAGTTTTTCTTCCTTGTAAGTCTCACTAATCTGTAGTTCTACTTTCATAAATTTCTCTCCTTGTTTTTCATACAAAATTAATCTCACTTCTTGTACATCTTTATTAATACTCTTCAAAAATCAAATTCAAACCACGTCAGCGTCGTCTTGCCGTACTAAAGTACTGTCTGCGCCTAGCTTTCTAGTTTGCTCTTTGATTTTTATTGAGTATACCACTATTTTATGCCCCCTGGCAAGGGACTTTGTTTATGTGGAGGGATTTGGCTCCTATGTGGTGCTTGCTTTTCTGTCCTTTCTGAAATATGGTATAATAGCACTAATCAATTTCTAGGAAAATAGATACAGAAAGGGGCTGGAAGATGTCTCATATTATTGAATTGCCAGAGGTGCTGGCAAACCAGATCGCGGCAGGAGAGGTCATTGAACGTCCTGCCAGTGTGGTCAAAGAGTTGGTAGAAAATGCCATTGATGCTGGCTCTAGTCAGATTATCATTGAGATTGAGGAAGCTGGTCTCAAGAAGATTCAAATCACAGATAATGGTCATGGAATTGCCCACGATGAGGTGGAATTGGCCCTGCGTCGCCATGCGACTAGTAAGATAAAAAATCAAGCAGACCTCTTTCGAATTCGGACGCTTGGTTTTCGTGGTGAAGCCCTGCCCTCTATCGCGTCTGTCAGTGTACTGACTCTGTTGACGGCGGTGGATGGTGCGAGTCATGGGACTAAGCTCGTCGCACGTGGGGGAGAAGTAGAAGAAGTCATCCCAGCGACTAGTCCTATGGGGACCAAGGTTTGTGTGGAGGACCTCTTTTTCAACACGCCTGCCCGCCTCAAGTATATGAAGAGCCAGCAGGCGGAGTTGTCTCATATTATTGATATTGTCAATCGTCTGGGCTTGGCCCATCCTGAAATTTCGTTTAGTTTAATCAGTGATGGCAAGGAAATGACGCGGACAGCAGGGACTGGACAACTGCGTCAAGCTATTGCAGGGATTTACGGTTTGGCGAGTGCCAAGAAGATGATTGAAATTGAGAATTCTGACCTAGATTTCGAAATTTCTGGTTTTGTGTCCTTACCTGAGTTAACTCGAGCCAACCGCAATTATATCAGCCTCTTCATCAATGGCCGTTATATAAAGAATTTCCTGCTCAATCGTGCAATTCTAGACGGCTATGGTAGTAAGCTTATGGTAGGCCGTTTTCCACTGGCTGTCATTCACATTCATATCGACCCTTATCTAGCGGATGTCAATGTGCACCCAACCAAGCAAGAAGTGCGGATTTCCAAGGAAAAGGAACTGATGACCCTGGTCTCAGAAGCTATTGCAAATAGTCTCAAGGAACAAACCTTGATTCCAGATGCCTTGGAAAATCTTGCCAAATCGACTGTGCGCAATCGTGAGAAGGTGGAGCAAACTATTCTCCCACTCAAAGAAAATACACTTTACTATGAGAATACTGAGCCGACAAGACCTAGTCAAGCTGAAGTAGCTGATTATCAGGTAGAATTAACTGAGGAAGGGCAGGATTTGACCCTGTTTGCCAAGGAAACCTTGGACCGATTGACCAAGCCAGCAAAACTGCATTTTGCAGAGAGAAAGCCTGCTAACTACGACCAGCTAGATCACCCAGAGCTTGACTTAGCAAGTCTTGATAAGGCTTATGACAAGCTGGAGCGAGAAGAATCATCCAGCTTCCCAGAGTTGGAATTTTTCGGGCAAATGCATGGAACCTATCTCTTTGCCCAAGGGCGAGATGGGCTTTACATCATAGACCAGCATGCGGCTCAGGAACGGGTCAAGTACGAGGAGTACCGTGAAAGCATTGGTGCTGTTGACCAAAGTCAACAGCAACTCCTAGTGCCCTATATCTTTGAATTTCCAGCGGATGATGCCCTCCGTCTCAAGGAAAGAATGCCTCTTTTAGAGGAAGTTGGAGTCTTCCTAGCAGAGTACGGGGAAAATCAATTTATCCTGCGTGAACATCCTATTTGGATGGCAGAAGAAGAGATTGAATCAGGCATCTATGAGATGTGCGACATGCTCCTTTTGACCAAGGAAGTTTCTATCAAGAAATATCGAGCAGAGTTGGCTATTATGATGTCCTGCAAGCGATCTATCAAGGCCAATCATCGTATTGACGACCATTCGGCTAGACAGCTCCTCTATCAACTTTCTCAATGTGATAATCCCTACAACTGTCCCCACGGACGTCCTGTTTTGGTGCATTTTACAAAGTCGGATATGGAAAAGATGTTCCGACGTATTCAGGAAAATCACACCAGTCTCCGTGAGTTGGGGAAATATTAAACTAAAAGGAAAACTATGTACGAATATTTAAAAGGAATCATTACCAAAATCACTGCTAAATACATTGTTCTTGAAGTCAACGGTATTGGTTATATCCTGCATGTGGCCAATCCCTATGCCTACTCAGAACAGGTTAATCAAGAAGCTCAAATTTATGTGCATCAGGTCGTACGTGAGGATGCCCATCTGCTTTATGGATTTCGCTCAGAAGATGAGAAAAAGCTCTTTCTTAGTCTGATTTCGGTGTCTGGGATTGGTCCTGTATCAGCTCTTGCTATTATCGCTGCTGATGACAATGCTGGCTTGGTTCAAGCCATTGAAACCAAGAACATCACCTACTTGACTAAGTTCCCTAAAATTGGTAAGAAAACAGCCCAGCAGATGGTGCTGGACTTGGAAGGTAAGGTAGTAGTTGTAGGAGATGATCTTCCTGCCAAGGTGGCAGTGCAAGCTAGCGCTGAAAACCAAGAACTGGAAGAAGCCATGGAAGCCATGTTGGCTCTGGGCTACAAGGCGACCGAGCTCAAGAAAATCAAAAAATTCTTTGAAGGAACGACAGATACAGCTGAGAACTATATCAAGTCGGCCCTTAAGATGTTGGTGAAATAGGAGAAGAGCATGACAAAACGTTGTTCGTGGGTCAAGATGACCAATCCGCTCTACATTGCCTATCATGATGAGGAATGGGGTCAGCCCCTCCATGATGACCAAGTATTGTTTGAGTTATTGTGCATGGAAACCTATCAGGCAGGCTTGTCTTGGGAAACGGTGCTCAACAAACGTCAAGCTTTCCGAGAAGCCTTTCATGGTTATCAAATTCAAGCGGTTGCAGAGATGAATGACACCGAACTGGAAGACTTGCTGGAGAATCCAGCCATCATCCGAAATAGAGCCAAGATTTTTGCTACACGCGCTAACGCCCAATCCTTTCTACGACTACAGGCAGAGTACGGCTCTTTTGATGCCTATCTTTGGTCTTTTGTTGAGGGGAAAACGATCGTTAACGATGTTCCCGATTACCGCCAAGCCCCAGCTAAAACAGCTTTGTCTGAAAAATTAGCCAAAGATCTCAAAAAACAAGGCTTCAAGTTCACAGGCCCAGTCGCTGTCTTGTCTTTTTTACAAGCAGCAGGACTGGTTGATGACCACGAGAACGATTGTGAGTGGAAAAGCGGTAATTAGTGAGTATAGGTAATTAGAATATCTAAGAATATAGAAAAAAGCTGAGAAACTTTTCCCAGCTTTTTATATATACTATTAGATTTGTTAGAGTGAAGTCAAAAAAGTGATTCCACCTAAAATAACACCGGCTGAATTTGGAATGATTAGTATCCAATCCTTCTTAGGTTCTTTTGTCCATCCATAAATAACCCAGATTAAGCAAGATATAGCAGCTGATAAAGGTTGAAATGGTTGAGCTTTATTTCCCTGTAAATTAGCGATAATTTGAGGTATGTAGGCAATAAATACTATAATTCCAATAAAGGCACCAATAGAACCTACGATTCGATTAATTTTTTGTTTTGTCATATACACCTCCTTCAAAAGGATATCATAGAAATTAGCGAAATGCAATAAATTCAGATACAAATTGTAACGAAAACCAATACAAAAGCACAAAAATAGAGAAACTATTTATTTTTTGTTATAGTCAAAGCGAATGACTTGCTCTTTTGCATCTACGTGGGCGTGGACTCCGAAGGGAATAATGGCTCTTGGAGTTGCGTGGCCGACATTGAGATTATAGACAATCGGGATATTGCTGCCAATGATATCCAATAGTGCCTCTTTATAGTCGTCATAGAAAGTTTCATCCATAGGTTTTCCGACCAGGAGTCCACTGATGCCCTCGAATATGCCAGTGTCTTTTAAAGTTCGCAACATCTTTTTGAAGTCTTCTGGCTCAGGCTTTTCTTCGCTTGTTTCTAGCAAGAGGATTTTTCCTTCCCAGTCTGACAAGTCAGGGAAAAGTTTGTATTTTTGACAGAGCTCCGTGCTATCTGCGTATCGAGAGTTGTCAAAGATATCGTAGAGGGATTCGAGGCAACCACCGAGGATTTTTCCCTCGAACTGGGCATTTCCTTGCAACAACTCAAAACCGGTATTTGTATGACTGACACGAGGTGTCCCCAGAGCCTTGGGACTGAAGTCAGTCCTTTCATCATACCAAACGTCACTAGAGCGGATTTCTGAGATTCTTCCCGTCTCAATCAATTCTTTAAAGTAGTGAAGGCTATAGGTTAGCATTTCTTTTTCTAATTCACAAATGTCTGCTAAGAAGGATTGACCATAAAAAGTCTTGATTCCTAGTTTATGCAACATGAGATGGTTCATGGTTGTATCCGAGAAGCCAAGAAAAATTTTTTGTTTGATAACCTTTTGTAGTTGGTCATTTTCAAAAAGATAAGGTAGTAGGCGATAGGTATCGTCTCCACCGATGGCACATAGGATCATATCGATGCTATCATCAGAAAAGGCATGAATCAAATCCTCTGCACGAGCTTCAGGATGGTTCTTGATAAAGTCTAATCCATTTAGCGAATGGGGCAAAAAGATAGGATTGAGTCCCAGGTCCTTGAGACGTTGGATACCCAAGTCCACTTCGTGTTTGACAAAGTCTTCACCGATAATGCCACTAGATAAACTAACAATACCAATAGTAGAAACCATATCTCATCCTCCTAGAAATAGATTGAGCCTATTTTATCACAAAAGATAAGAGAAAGCTATGTGGGATGTCAGAAGAATACTTTTAAATCAGGAAAGTAGTAAAAAAGCAACCGCACCTGCAGTTGCTTTTATCATTCTCTTAATAACGTGTTGGTCCTGCACTTGCGCTACGGATATTCAAGCGTTTCTTGAGATAGAAGCGAAGGGCTAGGAGGGCTGCTCCGATAATAGCCAGTGGCACTGGAGCAAGTACTGGGTTAAGGCTAGCTGGTAGGAAGCTTGTTGCAAAGAAGACAAGCAACCAAAGGAACATAGAAGCTAGGATAACCAGTACAGATTTCCAGAAAGGTGGACGTTGGCTGCGGTCCATATCTGGTCCATAGTATTGGTAAACAAAGTAGTACATCAAGTAGAAGGCAAATCCACCAACAAGTCCAACTAGCAGGAGAGTGACAAGTCCATAGCCGAAAGCCTGATCTGCTGCAAAGAAAGTTGTGAGGGCGCTGACGAGGGCAAAGAGGCTAGTGATGAAAAGGGCTGAGTCCATAATCATGAGTTTTGGATCATCATTTTCTTTTGGATGCTCTTTTTCATATTGTTCCTTGACAGTGAAACTATGAGCCCAGTGGGTCGGTGCGCCATAGAGGGAACGAGCAGTCGTACCCTTGGCTTGCTCCTCAAGGATTTGGGGAATAACTTCCTCAAAGATAGCCTTGATTTCAGCGTCTGTTTTTCCATCTTTGATGAATTGTTGGGTAGCGATGTGGATAAACTCTTGGTTTTTCTTTGTTAATTTTTGTAGATCAATCTGAGACATAGGAACTCCTCTTAGAACCATTTTTTATGGATGAGATAGAGAGTGAGCGAGACACTCATAGCAAAGGCGATAAAGACGATTAACCAGAAGGCATTTGGCTCACCGTTTAGGGGGATTTCATTATCCTTAAAGTTCATCCCGTAGGCAGAAAAGACCATGGTTGGGATGGACATGACGATGGTCACAAGGGCCAAGGTTTTCATAATGTTGTTCTGGTTGTTAGAAATGATAGAGGCGAAGGTCTCTGTCATAGAATGCAAGACGTTTCCATAAATGTCTGCCATCTCGATGGCCTGTTGGGTTTCAATCAGGGTGTCTTCAAGCAGGTCTTCGTCCTCAAGGTATTTCTTGATATTGCTGGTTGAGCTGGTCAATTTCTTAATCACACGTTCATTTGTTTTGAGGGAAGCCTTGAAATAGACGATGGTTTTTTCCAATTCCATGAGCTCAATCAATTCTTCATTACGAGTTGATTGATGCAGTTGACTTTCGATTTGTTCACTCTTACGGTCAATCGAACGAAGGGCTGTTAGGTAAAGCTCTGCATTGCGATAGAGAATCTGGAAGATAAAACGCGAACGCATGAAGGTATAGAAATTACGCAAACGACGGTTGATAAAGACATCGAGGACTGGTAATGGTTCCAAACAAGTAGTGATAATGGTTTCCTCGGTGATGATAATACCAAGCGGGATGGTTACGTAGTAGGTGCGATTATTTCTTTCTTCTGTGACCGGCACGTCAACGATAATCAGGGTGTACTCGTCTTCAATTGTAATACGAGACATTTCTTCTGCATCGAGCGGTGCTCGAAGGTCGGCAATATCGATATCGAAGGCATTAGCGATTTCGAGTGATTCATTTTGAGTCGGATTGACGAGATTGATCCAAGTACCCGGTTCAAGCGTATCGATCTCTTTAAATTCAGTTGTTGTAGAGAGAAAAACTTGTTTCATATCCCTTATCCTTTCTCATTTTTCAGATTTTTTCACACCGTACTATTATACTACAAAATCGGCCTTTTGGGTAATAGAATCTCACTTTTTTTGGTATAATGGTAAGCAATAATGGACTAGAAAGAACAAAGATGCAAGATAAAATTGTCATTCATGGGGCGCGTGCCCATAATTTAAAAAATATTGACGTGGAAATTCCACGAGACAAGTTGGTTGTCGTGACCGGCTTGTCAGGTTCAGGGAAATCCAGTCTGGCCTTTGATACCCTCTATGCGGAGGGTCAACGTCGCTATGTGGAGAGTTTGTCAGCCTACGCTCGTCAATTCTTGGGGAATATGGAGAAGCCTGATGTAGATGCTATTGATGGTCTCAGCCCCGCTATTTCCATCGACCAGAAAACGACTAGTAAAAATCCTCGCTCGACGGTGGGAACAACGACTGAAATCAATGACTATCTGCGTCTCCTCTACGCACGTGTGGGGACGCCTTACTGTATTAACGGGCATGGAGCTATCAAGGCTTCTTCTGTGGAGCAAATCGTGGATAAGGTTTTAGAATTGCCTGAACGCCAGCGCTTGCAGATCTTGGCCCCTGTCATCCGCAAGAAAAAAGGCCAACATAAGAGTGTTATTGAGAAGGTTCAGAAAGATGGGTATGTTCGTGTCCGTGTGGATGGTGAAGTCTATGATGTAACCGAAGTGCCAGAGTTGTCTAAGAGTAAGCAACACAATATCGATGTCGTGGTTGACCGTATTGTCATCAAGGAGGGCATTCGTAGTCGTCTCTTTGATTCCATTGAGGCTGCCCTTCGTATTGCAGAAGGTTATGTCATTATCGACACTATGGACGACTCTGAGTTGTTGTTTTCTGAGCATTATGCCTGTCCAGTTTGTGGATTTACTGTTCCAGAGTTAGAGCCACGTCTCTTCTCTTTCAATGCTCCTTTTGGTTCTTGTAGTGAGTGTGATGGCTTGGGCATCAAGCTGGAGGTGGATACTGATTTGATAGTTCCAGATGCCAGTAAAACCTTACGTGAGGGAGCATTGGCTCCTTGGAATCCTATCTCATCCAACTACTATCCAAACATGCTAGAACAGGCTATGACAGCTTTTAGAGTGGATATGGATAAGCCTTTTGAGGACTTGTCAGAAGAGGATAAGAACTTGATTCTCTATGGATCAGATGGTAAGGAATTCCATTTCCACTATGAGAATGAATTTGGTGGTGTACGCGATATTGACATTCCGTTTGAAGGAGTTGTCAATAATATCAAACGTCGTTACCATGAAACTAATAGCGATTATACTCGCACCCAGATGCGTCTCTACATGAATGAGCTGACCTGCGGAACCTGTCACGGCTATCGTCTCAATGACCAGGCCTTGTCTGTCCGTGTGGGTGGCGAGCAAGGACCACATATCGGAGAAATCTCAGACCTGTCTATCGCAGACCACTTGGAGTTAGTGAGCCAGTTAACCTTGTCTGAAAATGAAGCCATCATTGCTCGGCCTATTCTCAAGGAAATCAAGGATCGTTTGACCTTCCTTAATAACGTGGGTCTTAATTATCTGACTCTGTCACGTTCGGCAGGAACCCTTTCAGGTGGGGAAAGTCAGCGTATTCGTTTGGCAACTCAGATTGGTTCCAACCTATCAGGAGTCCTCTATATATTGGATGAGCCGTCAATTGGCCTTCATCAGAGGGACAATGACCGCCTGATTGCCAGTCTGAAAAAGATGCGTGATTTGGGCAATACTCTCATCGTGGTGGAACACGACGAAGATACTATGCGCGAAGCTGATTATCTGATTGACGTTGGTCCCGGTGCAGGTGTTTTTGGTGGAGAGATTGTCGCTGCAGGTACGCCCAAACAGGTGGCTCGCAACAGCAAGTCTATCACAGGCCAGTACTTGTCAGGTAAACGTGCCATTCCAGTGCCAGAAGAGCGCCGTGTGGGGAATGGTCGTTTTATCGAGATTACAGGAGCGCGTGAGAACAACTTGCAAAATGTCACAGCTTGCTTCCCACTAGGAAAATTCATCGCGGTGACAGGTGTATCAGGTTCAGGGAAATCGACCTTGATCAACAGCATCCTCAAAAAAGCTATTGCCCAGAAGCTCAACCGTAATTCAGACAAACCTGGTAAATTTAAGACTATTACAGGGATTGAGCATGTAGACCGCTTGATTGATATTGACCAGAGCCCTATCGGACGAACACCAAGGTCTAACCCTGCTACCTATACGGGAGTCTTTGACGATATACGTGACCTCTTTGCTCAGACTAATGAAGCCAAGATTCGAGGTTATAAGAAGGGGCGTTTCAGTTTCAATGTCAAGGGTGGTCGTTGTGAAGCCTGCTCAGGTGATGGGATTATCAAGATTGAGATGCACTTCTTGCCAGATGTTTACGTGGCTTGTGAGGTTTGCCATGGAACCCGCTACAACAGTGAAACCCTAGAAGTTCATTACAAGGGAAAAAATATCTCGCAGGTCTTGGATATGACCGTCAATGATGCGGTGGAGTTTTTCCAACACATTCCGAAAATTCAGCGTAAACTTCAGACTATCAAGGATGTGGGACTGGGCTATGTGACGCTAGGTCAACCAGCTACCACCCTTTCTGGGGGAGAAGCCCAGCGTATGAAGTTGGCTAGCGAACTTCACAAACGATCGACAGGAAAATCTTTCTACATTTTGGATGAGCCGACGACAGGGCTTCATACTGAGGATATCGCTCGCTTGCTCAAGGTTTTAGCTCGCTTTGTAGACGATGGTAATACAGTCCTTGTTATCGAGCACAATCTAGATGTTATTAAGACGGCAGACCATATTATTGACTTGGGACCTGAGGGCGGTGTCGGTGGTGGAACCATCATCGCAACAGGAACTCCAGAAGAAGTAGCGGCCAACGAAGCCAGCTACACAGGACAGTATTTGAAAGGAAAGTTACATCATGAATAAACGTGTACAAGCATTTCTAGCTAAAATGCAAGAAAAAGAACTAGATGGTATCATCATCAATAACCTTAAAAACGTCTATTACCTGACTGGTTTTTGGGGCTCAAACGGAACAGTCTTTATCAGCCGTGACCGACAGGTCTTGGTGACAGACTCTCGCTATATCATTGCAGCCAAGCAAGAAACCAGTGGTTTTGAGATTGTGGCTGACCGTGATGAATTGGTTGTCATTGCAGGCATTGTTAAGGACATGGGCTTGTCTCGAATCGGTTTTGAGGACGAGATTTCAGTGTCTTATTATCACCGTATGCAAGCAACCTTTGAAGGAATTGACTTGCTTCCACAAACTCAGTTTGTCGAAGGTCTTCGAATGATTAAGGATGACGCGGAGATTGCAGCGATTCGCAAGGCTTGTTCTATCTCAGACCAAGCTTTCCGCGACGCGCTTGACTTTATTAAGCCAGGAAAGACTGAGATTGAGATTGCCAACTTCCTTGACTTCCGCATGCGTGAGTTGGGAGCATCTGGCTTATCTTTTGACACCATTCTAGCTAGCGGTATCAACTCTTCCAAACCCCATGCCCATCCAATGCACAAACCAGTGGAGCTAGGAGAAGCCATTACCATGGACTTTGGATGCCTCTACGACCACTATGTCAGTGATATGACACGGACTATCTATCTAGGGCATGTCAGCGACGAGCAAGCAGAGATTTACAATACAGTTCTAAAAGCTAACCAAGCCTTGATTGATCAGGCTAAGGCAGGATTAGGTTTCCGTGACTTTGACAAAATCCCTCGTGATATTATCATCGAGGCAGGCTATGGAGACTACTTTACCCACGGTATCGGACACGGTATTGGACTGGATATCCATGAAGAGCCTTACTTTAGCCAAACTTCTACAGAAACGATTAAGGCAGGTATGGCCTTGACCGATGAACCAGGTATCTATATCGAAGGCAAATATGGTGTTCGTATTGAGGATGATATCCTGATTACAGAGACCGGTTGTGAATTATTGACCCTAGCTCCAAAAGAGTTGATAGTTATCTAAGAGTTAAACAACTCAAATGATTGACTTTTAAATTTTAAAGGTTTATACTGAAAAACGAAAACGGTAGGTGAGGCTACCATAGGGATACGGATGACTACCGCAAAGCAGTGGAGACACTACTCGTTGGTCAACAGTCCTGGTCGCGAAGGCCAAGACTAAGCTCATTACATTGCCCTATGGAGTTAAAGCTTGAACGAAAAAACAGATAATTAGTTTTTTAATCCTGCCATTTTTTGATGGTAGGATTTTCTACTGTTTAAAAACAAAGAAAGGAAATAGACGATGCAAATTGACGATCATCCGGAACCGCACATACACAGCCAATCGCTGATTTGTGTCGTTCTGCCCTTATAAAGTGATTGGTCTCTGTGTATGAAACACATCATTCATACAGATAGGAGAAACCAATGAAAACTACAAAAGAAAGATTAGCAACAGCTATTCATACATCTTTAAACGAAACTCTATCTTTTTATAAGACAAGTCTAACAGGCTTGACTGGGGAGCAGGTGGAGAAAAATCGTGACCTATATGGCGAAAATACCATCACAAAGGGTCAAGAAGACAGTATCCTCAAAAAGATTTACGAATCCATTATCAATCCTTTTACAATCATCTTGCTGGTCATCGCCGTGATTTCCTTGGTGACCAATGTCTGGTTGGCAAAACCAGGTCAAGAAGATCCGACAACTTCCATTATCATCGTTGTCCTAGTCCTCATTTCTGGTGGCATACGCTTTGTCCAAGAACTCCGTAGTGATAAGGCTGCGACCAATCTATCAAAAATGATTGTCAACACAGCGACTGTCATTCGTCAAGGAGAAATCCAAGAAGTACCTATCGATGATTTGGTAGTGGGTGACGTGGTTAAATTAAGCGCTGGAGACATGATTCCAGCAGATCTTCTTTTATTTGAGTCGCGTGATTTCTTTGTACAACAGTCGGGCTTGACAGGTGAAAGTGAATCGGTTGAAAAATTGGCCTTGACCAAGGCAACAGTTCAACAATCTGATAGTCTGCTAGAAGCAGAAGCGCTCGCCTTTATGGGAACCAATGTCTTATCTGGTAGTGCCAAGGCTGTGGTTTTAGCAGTTGGTGATGATACCATGATGGGGGCCATTGAGCAGACTTTGAACACCTATGACGAGCCTACTTCGTTTGAGCGGGAGATGAATAGTATTTCGTGGCTCTTGATTCGTTTGATGCTGGTCATGGTGCCCATCGTTTTCTTGTCCAATGGTTTAACAGATGGAGATTGGTTAGAAGCTGGCGTATTTGCTTTGAGTGTTGGTGTTGGATTGACACCTGAGATGCTTCCTATGATTATCACGGCCAGTCTAGCAAAAGGCTCCATTATCATGGCCAAGGAAAAAGTGGTTATCAAGAAACTCAATGCCATACAGGATTTAGGGGCGATTGATATCTTGTGTACGGATAAAACCGGAACCCTCACTCAAGACGAAATTGTTCTTGAATATCCTTTGGATATACATGGAGATTTGGATTTGACCGTCTTGAGACGAGCTTATCTCAATTCTTATTTTCAAACGGGCTTGAAAAATTTGATGGACAGAGCCATCATCAAACGGACTGAAAAGGAAGCAAAAGAACACACCCTCTTGCAAAATCTGGCTCAAACTTTTCAAAAAATAGATGAGCTTCCCTTTGATTTTGAACGTAGACGGATGAGTGTTATCGTTAAGGATGAACACGAAGTTGTTAGTTTGGTAACCAAGGGTGCCCTAGAGGAAATGTTGACGATTTCCAGTCATGCGGAATACCAAGGAGTGATTACTCCCTTGACAGATGCTATTAGAGAAGAAATTTTAGCAGAAGTCAGACAACTAAATCAACAAGGTTTGCGTGTCTTGGGAGTAGCCTATAAGTCAGGTTTGAGGGAAGGACATGCCTATACAGTTGATGATGAAGGGGATATGATTCTAACTGGTTATTTAGCCTTCCTAGATCCTCCTAAACCATCTGCAGCACCAGCAATTAAGGCTCTGTTAGAACATGGGGTTCAAACAAAGATTTTGACGGGAGACAACGAGAAAGTTACCCAATCAGTCTGTGAAAAGGTTGGTTTGGATATCAATCAGATGCTGTTAGGATCTGAAATTGATCAGATGAGTAATCAAGAATTGGCTCAAGCCGTGGAGGAGGTAACCGTCTTTGCCAAACTTTCTCCTGACCAAAAAGCACGAATTATTTTGCAATTTAAGGCTAATGGTCATGCTGTTGGCTATATGGGGGATGGAATCAATGACGCTCCTTCTATGAAAGTTGCAGATGTGGGGATTTCTGTTGACACAGCGGTAGATATTGCCAAAGAAACAGCTGATGTTATCCTACTTGATAAGGATCTCATGGTGCTTGAAAAAGGACTGGTTGAAGGTCGTAAGGTCTATGCCAATATGACCAAATATATCAAAATGACAGTGAGTTCTAATTTTGGAAATATCTTATCCCTATTGGTCTCTGGGATCTTTTTACCATTTTTACCGATGGCGCCAGTCCATTTGATTATCCTAAATCTGGTCTATGATTTGTCTTGTATTGCCTTGCCTTTTGACAAGGTGGATAAAGATTTTTTGAGAAATCCGCATATATGGGAAGCCAAGTCCATCACACGTTTCATGGTTTGGATGGGGCCTATCTCTTCTGCCTTTGATATTTTGACCTTTATTTTGCTTTATTTTATCATTGTACCCATGACAACAGGTCAAGCTTATGTTCATGGGGCAGAGTCTGCCGTAGGATTTATTGTCTTGTTTCAGACAGGTTGGTTTATCGAGTCCATGTGGTCACAGACCATGGTTATCCATATGCTGCGTTCAGCCAAAATTCCCTTTTTACAAAGTCGTCCAGCTTGGCTAGTCCTTGTGACAACCTTATTGGCTGCAGCCTTTGTGACCTTCCTTCCCTACAGTCCACTCGCAATCCTACTTCATCTAACTCCTTTAAAATCGATTTATTTCATCTTTTTACTTTTCATCATTATTTTGTATATGATTAGTGTGACAATTGTGAAAAAAATCTATATTAAGAAATATAAAGAATGGCTGTAAATTTTATTTTGTCAAGAAAAAAGTACGAAAATGACGAAAAAAGTTAAAAAAATTTAAAAATAGGTCGCAAGTCGGATGTTTTTTATGGTATAATAGACTAAACTGATAGTAACATGTAGCGAAAGGGGTAGGTACATGATTAAAATTTATACAGTCTCAAGTTGTACTAGCTGTAAAAAAGCAAAAACCTGGCTCAATGCCCACCAGTTAAGTTATAAAGAACAAAATCTTGGTAAAGAAGGAATTACGCGAGAAGAATTACTGGATATTCTGACAAAAACAGATAACGGAATAGCCAGCATCGTTTCGTCTAAAAATCGCTATGCCAAAGCCCTTGGAGTGGATATTGAAGATTTGAGTGTCAATGAAGTCCTCAATCTGATTATGGAAACACCGAGAATTTTAAAGAGCCCAATCCTTGTGGATGAAAAACGCCTGCAAGTTGGCTATAAGGAAGACGATATTCGTGCCTTCCTACCACGCTCTGTCCGTAATGTAGAAAATGCAGAAGCACGTTTGCGTGCAGCTCTATAAACATCAAGGCTGGGAGCAACTCCCAGTCTTATTCTATTTTAATTTCAAAAAGAAAGAAGAAAGAGATGAAAAAAATAGTTCTTGTTAGTCTAGCTTTCCTTTTTGTCCTAGTTGGTTGCGGACAGAAAAAAGAAACTGGACCAGCTACAAAAACAGAAAAGGATACGCTTCAGTCGGCATTGCCAGTTATTGAGAATGCTGAGAAGAATACAGTTGTAACCAAGACTTTGGTTTTGCCAAAGTCAGATGATGGTAGCCAGCAAACCCAAACCATTACATACAAAGACAAGACTTTTTTGAGTCTAACTATCCAACAAAAACGTCCAGTCTCTGATGAGTTGAAGACTTATATTGACCAACATGGAGTGGAAGAAACCCAAAAAGCTCTTCTTGAGGCGGAAGAGAAAGATGAATCGATCATAGAAGCTCGTAAATTAGCAGGATTTAAGCTTGAAACCAAGCTGTTAAGTGCAACAGAACTTCAAACAACGACTAGTTTTGATTTTCAAGTTCTGGATGTCAAGAAGGCTTCTCAGTTAGAATATCTGAAGAATATTGGTTTAGAAAATCTCTTGAAGAATGAACCAAGCAAATATATTTCAGACAGATTGGCAAATGGCGCGACAGAACAATAGAAAATCCAAATAAATAGACTGCCTGAATTGTAGAACGTAAGGAATTATGCTATAATGGTACTATTCTAAGGAAAGAGGGTGTTAGAATGGGATTTACTGAAGAAACAGTACGTTTTAAATTGGACGATTCCAATAAAAAAGAAATTAGCGAAACTCTGACTGATGTTTATGCTTCGTTGAACGATAAGGGCTACAACCCGATTAACCAAATCGTAGGTTACGTATTGAGTGGAGACCCTGCCTACGTTCCTCGTTATAATAATGCACGAAATCAAATCCGTAAGTATGAGCGCGATGAAATCGTTGAAGAATTGGTCCGCTACTACCTTAAAGGACAAGGAGTCGATCTATAACCTATGAGAATTATGGGATTGGACGTCGGTTCAAAAACGGTAGGGGTGGCTATTAGCGATCCGCTTGGTTTTACAGCTCAAGGACTTGAAATCATCCAAATCAATGAGGAGCAAGGTCAATTTGGTTTTGACCGCGTTAAGGAGTTGGTTGATACTTACAAGGTGGAACGATTTGTAGTGGGCTTGCCTAAAAACATGAACAATACAAGCGGACCGCGCGTGGAAGCTAGTCAAGCCTACGGAGCAAAGTTAGAAGAGCTTTTTGGTTTACCAGTAGACTATCAAGATGAACGCTTGACAACAGTTGCCGCAGAGCGCATGTTGATTGAACAAGCAGATATTAGCCGTAACAAGCGCAAGAAAGTCATTGATAAGTTAGCAGCTCAGCTGATTTTACAAAATTATTTAGATAGAAAATTTTAATACAAAGGAGAGGCTATGTCACACGATCATAACCACGACCACGAAGAACGTGAATTAATTACACTAGTAGATGAGCAAGGAAATGAAACCTTGTTTGAAATTCTTTTGACGATTGATGGAAAAGAAGAATTTGGTAAAAACTATGTTCTTCTAGTACCAGTTAATGCAGAAGAAGACGAAGACGGACAAGTTGAAATCCAAGCTTACTCATTCATCGAAAACGAAGATGGAACAGAAGGTGAATTGCAACCAATCCCAGAAGACTCAGAAGACGAATGGAACATGATTGAAGAAGTCTTCAATAGTTTTATGGAGGAGTAAAAACGTCCGGGGGACGTTTTTAGCCCTGCTTTTAGAAAAAAGAAAGAGCAGGCAGTCTGGGAGACTGTATCACCCCAACTCCTAGAAATTGGGAAGAGTTGGAACGTCCAGTGGACGTGTTTAGCCCTGCGCTAGAAATTAGAAACGCAGGCACATCCAGTGGATGTTTTTAGCCCAGTTCCTTAAAATAAGAGAGAACTGGTAAGTCCGGGGGATATTTTTACTCCAAGTTAATATTCATAGTAGCTAGTTATTAGCTAACCAGGTAAGAGGTCGGGACGAAAATCCTGGCCTCGTTTTTGTTAGTTATGAGACTTTATTGAGGCAGTTGATTGAACCTGTAATTAAGGAGATGTATATGTTTGAAGTAGAAGAATGGCTCCATAGTCGGATTGGTTTGAATTTTCGATCAGGTTTGAGCCGAATGCAACAAGCGGTGGATTTGTTGGGGAATCCCGAGAAGTCTTATCCTATTATCCACGTCACTGGGACTAATGGGAAAGGATCTACCATTGCTTTTATGAGGGAGTTATTTATGGGGCATGGCAAAAAAGTTGCGTCCTTTACCTCCCCTCATATCGTCTCTATCAATGATCGAATCTGCATTAACGGGCAACCAATAGCTGATGCAGACTTCATCCGTTTGGCTGAGCAGGTCAAGGAGATGGAAAAAACGCTTCTGCAAACTCATGATCAATTGTCCTTTTTTGAATTGCTGACCTTGATTGCTTTCCTCTACTTTAGGGAGCAAGAGGTGGATTTGGTTTTACTAGAAGTGGGAATTGGTGGCTTACTTGACACGACCAATGTGGTAACTGGAGAGCTTGCTGTCATCACCTCCATCGGACTTGACCATCAGGAGACTCTGGGTGACAGTATAGCAGCAATTGCAGAGCAGAAAGCTGGTATTTTTAAGGCTGGTAAAAAGGCAGTGATTGCTAAGTTGCCTTCAGAAGCTAGGCTTGTTTGTCAGAAAAAAGCAGACTCTTTAGCTGTTGACCTTTATCAGGCAGGTCGGGATTTTTCAATGCTGAATGGGGATTTTTCAAGCTCTTTGGCTAACCTTTCACAGTTGAAAATAGGTTTAGAAGGAGCTTATCAGCAGGAAAATGCGGCCTTGGCGTTGCAAACGTTTCTTCTTTTTACAATGGAAGGAAAGGAAGTTGTTGATGAGCAGGTTGTAAGACAGACTTTGGAGAAGACCCATTGGGCTGGGCGTTTGGAGCGTATTCGTCCGCAGATTTACTTGGATGGTGCTCATAACCTCCCTGCCTTGACTCGCTTGGTTGAGTTTATCAAAGAAAAAGAGCAGGAAGGATATCGTCCTCAAATCCTATTTGGAGCCTTGAAACGGAAGGATTATCAAGGGATGTTAGCTTATCTGACTCAAAAATTGCCTCAGGTGGAACTCAAGGTGACCGGCTTTGACTATCAAGGTTCTTTGGATGAAACAGATGTAACAGGTTACGATATAGTTCCTTCTTACCGAGAATTTATTAGCAATTTTGAAGCAAGAGCAGATGCCCAGGATTTGTTGTTCGTTACAGGGTCTCTCTATTTTATCTCAGAAGTACGGGGCTACTTGCTGACCCATGAGCAGATGAATTGACCTCCTTTTTTGAACTTGTTATGCTAGGGAAACTACTAGTTAGAGGGAAAAAATTCTGTAAATTGGTAGCAGAAAGGAAATTTATCATGAAATTAAAAAGATTCACACTTTCTCTTGCTTCTCTAGCAAGTCTTAGTCTCTTAGTAGCTTGTTCACAAAGAGTTCAACAACCAGCAACTCACTCGCAAACACAACAAACACAACAAACTCAGCAATCACAACCTGCTGCTTCATCTTCTACAGAAAATACAAACCAGGCAACGACAAGTTCTTCACAAAATGCGCCCGAGGCTCAACCAACCAATATTGATGGAACTTATACCGGTCAGGACGAAGGAGACCGTATCACTTTAGTGGTAACTGGAACAACTGGTACATGAACACAGGTAGAAACTGACGGAGATCAAGAAATCAAGCAGGTTAGCTTCGATGCCACTAATCAACGTATGATTATTGGGGATGATGTCAAGATTTATGCAATCAATGGAAATCAGATGATTATCGACGATATGGATAGAGAAGCGTCTGATCGCATTGTTTTATCAAAATAGACTAGAAGGAGACTGGTTTTGTCAGTCTCTTTTGTTTTTACTCAGAAAAATGATTATAAATACTTGCCTTCTACCGAATACCTGCGTTATACTAGTATTAATTACCTGTTTTTAGCATTCATACTCTTCGAAAATCTCTTCAAACCACGTCAGCTTCCATCTGCAACCTCAAAACAGTGTTTTGAGCAACCTGCGACTAGCTTCCTAGTTTGCTCTTTGCTTTTCATTGAGTATCAAAATATCAAGGAGGGGATATGAAATATAGAAAATTTCAATTATTGATGTCCAAGTATGGTTTTAGTCTTTTGATTATGCTACTTGAACTGTGTCTTGTTTTTGGTCTCTTTCTTTATTTAGGGCGGATGGCTCCTATTCGATGGGGTATTCTCTTAATCTTTATGAGTATGGCGACTATCGTAGCGATTGTCAATCGTTCCATGGCGCCTGAAAGCAAGGTAATGTGGTTAGTGGTGACCTTTGTTCCTGTTATTGGCCCCCTGCTCTATCTGATGTTTGGTGAAAGGCGATTGTCCAAAAAAGAAATCAAGCAGTTGGACAAACTTGGCTCCATGCATTTTCGGGAGGATAACAGTAAAGCTCTCCGCCAGAAATTGAAGGAAGATGATAAGGCGGCTTACGGAGTTATCAAATCTTTGCTAAGTATGGATAGCAATGCCGATGTCTATGATCGAACAGATTCACAATTCTTTTCTTCGGGTGAAAGCATGTGGCAACATATGTTGGAAGACCTCAAGAAAGCTGAGAAATTTATCTTTCTAGAGTACTATATTGTCGAAGAAGGTCTGATGTGGAATAGCATACTAGATATACTAGAGCAAAAGGCAGCTCAGGGTGTAGAGGTCAAGATGCTCTATGATGATATCGGTTGTATGGCGACTTTACCTGGAGACTATACTGTTCAGCTTCGTAGTCGAGGAATTGAAGCTCATAAGTTTAACAAGGTGATTCCTCGTTTGACGGTAGCTTATAATAATCGAGACCATCGTAAAATCCTTGTTATAGATGGTCAGGTAGCTTATACAGGAGGCATTAACTTAGCCGATGAGTATATCAACCATGTAGAACGCTTTGGCTATTGGAAGGATAGTGGGATTCGCATAGATGGCCCTGGTGTCAAGGCTCTAACCCGTCTCTTTTTGATGACTTGGTACATCAATCGTGGGGAAATCAGTGATTTTGACCAGTATCACTTGGAAAACCAGCCTCGTTCTAGCCAAGGGCTCTGTATTCCCTATGGTAGTGGTCCCAAGCCCATCTTCAGTACTCAGGTAGGGAAAAAAGTCTATCAAAGTTTGATTAATCAGGCTACTGACTCAGTCTATATCACAACACCCTATTTGATTATTGACTATGATTTAACTGAGAGTATTAAAAACGCGGCCATGAGGGGTGTTGATGTTCGCATCGTGACTCCTTTCATTCCAGATAAAAAATTAATCCAACTCATTACAAGAGGGGCCTATCCGGATTTGTTGTCAGCAGGAGTAAGGGTTTTTGAGTATAGTCTAGGCTTCATCCACAGTAAACAAATCTTAGTGGATAAGGACTTTGCTGCAGTTGGAACGATTAATTTAGATTATAGAAGTTTGCTTCATCACTATGAAGATGCAGTTTTGCTATATAAAACGGCATCAATCACAGAGATTCAAAAAGACTTTCAGGAGATTTTTTCGGTATCGCAAGAAATTTTCCCTCATACGATAAAAAATAGCTGGTATCAGAAATTAATTAAGGAAATTGCCCAGTTATTCGCCCCTATCTTATAAGAAATCTAGGACTTAGGATACAACCCAGTCCTATTTTTCTTGCCTTTTACGAATAAGAAGATATAGGAGGAATGATGCTGACTCAGAAAGAATTGGATTATATCATGTCATTTAAACAGACGAATTTACATCGATTTCGGGAAATTGAAACCTTTGTGAAACTATGCAAAAAATCACTCAAACAGCCATCGCAAGCTGACAATTTTAGGTCTTTTTGATATACTAAGACAGATAAATTGAATAGGAGAAACGACATGGCTGTATATGGCAGAATCGAAGAAGTATCCGAAACGATACAGAGTAATGAAATTGAAAATAGACTGGATAGGAACCTTGAATCTCATGTAGAAAAAGAAGAACAGGTAGCTTTTCCATTTTTCAGACTCATCATTGGAAGTACGATTGCAACGGTTTTTTCTGTGGTGCTACCTTTACTTTTAGATATGGCAAGTCCCTCTCAGGCGCAGGATTTGTATATAGGGTGGGCTTTACATCAGGGAGGACAGCTCTACAGTAGCTATTATGCTAGTCACGGTCTTCTTTATTACTTGCCACTTTATATTACCCAAGGAGGCATTCTTTTTGCCTTGGTAGAATGGCTAGCTCTCTTAGGAGGAGGTTACTTCCTCTTTTCTTCAACTGACTATCTGACGGGACAAAGGGAACAAGCCAAGCAACTCCTAACCATATTTTATATTTTGGTATCCGGTCTCGGTTTTGGAGGAGGCTATGCTACGATCTTAGCTCTGCCATTCCTGTTTGCAGGATTTTCGTTCATAGCAGCTTATCTATCAAATCCTAACCATGACAAGGGATTTCTACGTCTGGGGATCTTTTTGGGTCTATCATTTTTCATAGAGCCTCTTACAAGTCTTCTCTTTACTGTAGTAGTAACGATTGGTTTATTTGTCTTTAATGTTGGGCATGGTCGCTTTGCTCATGGAGTTTATCAGTTTTTTGCAGCAGCACTTGGCTTTTCTCTCATCTTTTATCCAGTAGGCTACTATGTGCTTACTTCAGGTAGTTTTGGAGGAGCTATGGGAAGTCTTTTATATCCGATTGATTCCCTTCAGGTCTTTACGAATCCTCAACTAATGGATAATGTTGTATTCTATGGTTTGTTGACCTTTGGTTTAGGAGCTCTCTTCCTTGTTTTTCTAGGATTGTTCCAATCAAAGGCATCAAGATTGTATGTTATTTCAGTGCCAGCTAGTTTTGCTTTCTTATTTGTATTAGCTTTGTTGCTTTTTTCTCAAGAATCTCTTCACGGTTCGCGTTTGATTCTAATCCTTCCATTTTTACTCCTTCTTTTGATGACCAGTATTCGTGGGAAACATTCAGCTAGGGGAGCTCGCCGTAGTAGAAGAGAAGAAGTTCCTACTTTATGGAAAAAATTCATGAAAGGGAATCTCTACTTACCGATCCTAGTGGTGGTTTATCTGATTGCAATTCCTTTTGTAGCTCGTTTTGTCTTGCATCCAGCTTCTTATAGAGAACAACATCAAGTGGTAGATAGAGTCAAACAAGAGACGAGTGATGGTGACCAAATCTATATTTGGGATTCACATGTTCAGATGTATAAAGAAAGCCAGCGTTTGTCTGGATCCATGTTCCCATCACCTCTTCTTTACACGAGTACAGAAGAGAATAAAACTAGTTTAATCAATGACTTGAAAGAAAACAAACCTAAGGTGATTGTGGTGAATGATAAGGTAGCAGTCTGGTCTGAAGTGGAAACAATTTTGAAAGAAAATTACCAACAAGTAAAGACTGATTACTCAGAGTTTAAAGTCTATAAAATTAAATAACGAAATCAATATCTTGTGTATTTTTAAAAATTTTAGGATTTTTAACACAAGATATTGATTTTTCTTTTTAGAGTGGTATAATACTTTTTAGAAAGAACATTTTAGAAAAGAGCATGCATATGATTGCACTAGAAGAAAAAATTACAATTTTGCCAACTCTCTTCGTTGAAAAACGAGATGGGAGACGTGTTGTATTTGATGTGGACAAGATTGACAAGGCTCTCCACAAGGCGGCTGACAAGGTTATGGATGTGACACCCCTGGTCGAAAAACGCCTCGATGCTCTGACCGAGCGAATTGTCACAGAAATTCATAGTCGCTTTCCACAGGGGGTTAAGATTTACGAAATTCAAAATATCGTAGAACATGAACTCCTTGAAGCCAAAGAATATGCGCTAGCTGAGGAGTATATTACTTATCGGACACAAAGGGATTTTGAGCGTTCAAAAGCGACAGATATCAACTTTAGCATCCATAAACTTCTCAACAAAGACCAGGCCGTTGTCAATGAAAATGCTAATAAAGACAGCGATGTCTTTAATACCCAGCGTGATTTGACAGCAGGGATTGTTGGGAAATCAATCGGACTGCAAATGCTTCCTAAGCATGTAGCCAATGCCCATCAAAAAGGGGATATCCACTATCACGATTTGGACTACAGTCCTTATACACCTATGACCAACTGCTGTTTGATTGATTTCAAGGGGATGTTGGAGAATGGTTTTAAGATTGGAAATGCAGAGGTAGAAAGTCCCAAGTCTATCCAGACTGCGACAGCTCAGATTTCTCAAATTATCGCCAACGTTGCTTCTAGCCAGTACGGTGGCTGTTCAGCTGACCGTATCGATGAAGTTTTGGCGCCTTATGCAGAGAAGAATTACCAAAAACACCTCAAGGATGCGGAAGAATGGGTCTTACCTGACAAACGGGAAGATTACGCTTGGAAGAAAACCCAAAAAGATATCTATGATGCCATGCAATCTCTCGAGTATGAAATCAACACTCTCTTCACTTCAAATGGACAAACACCTTTCACTTCGCTAGGTTTTGGTCTAGGAACCAATCGTTTTGAGCGGGAAATTCAAAAAGCTATCTTAAACATTCGCATTAAGGGCCTTGGTTCAGAACACCGTACAGCCATCTTCCCTAAGCTCATTTTTACGCTAAAAAGAGGTCTTAACTTGGAAGAAGGGACTCCCAACTACGACATTAAGCAGTTGGCTCTTGAGTGTGCAACCAAGCGGATGTATCCAGATGTCTTGTCTTATGATAAGATTGTTGACTTGACAGGTTCTTTCAAAGTTCCTATGGGCTGCCGTTCTTTCCTTCAAGGGTGGAAGGATGAAAATGGTGTAGAAGTCAATTCAGGCCGTATGAATTTGGGTGTTGTGACTGTTAACCTGCCTCGTATTGCTCTCGAGTCTGAAGGTGATATGAATAAGTTCTGGGAAATCTTCAACGAGCGGATGAACATTGCAGAAGATGCTCTGGTTTATCGTGTCGAACGGACCAAGGAAGCTACACCAGCTAACGCACCAATCCTCTACCAATACGGTGCTTTTGGACATCGTCTAAGTAAAGAAGAAAGTGTTGACCAGCTCTTTAAGAATCGTCGAGCAACAGTTTCGCTGGGCTATATCGGCTTGTATGAAGTAGCGACAGTTTTCTTTGGTAACAGCTGGGAAAGTAATCCAAATGCTAAGGAATTCACGCTGGATATCATTCGCGATATGAAACGCCGTGTAGAAGAGTGGTCTGACCAATATGGCTACCATTTCTCTATCTACTCAACACCATCTGAAAGTTTGACAGACCGTTTCTGCCGATTAGATACAGAGAAGTTTGGTTCTATTCCTGATATTACAGATAAGGAATACTACACCAATTCTTTCCACTACGATGTTCGTAAAAATCCAACACCGTTTGAAAAATTAGACTTTGAGAAAGTCTATCCAGAAGCAGGTGCGTCAGGTGGTTTCATCCATTACTGTGAGTATCCAGTCCTTCAGCAAAATCCAAAGGCCTTGGAAGCTGTCTGGGATTATGCCTATGACCGTGTGGGCTATCTTGGGACCAATACTCCCATAGACCGTTGCTACAAGTGTGACTTTGAAGGGGATTTTGAACCAACTGAGAGGGGCTTTGCTTGTCCTAACTGTGGGAATAGTGACCCTAAAACCGTAGATGTGGTCAAACGAACTTGTGGCTACTTAGGTAATCCTCAAGCGAGACCTATGGTCAACGGCCGTCACAAGGAAATCGCAGCGCGTGTCAAACATATGAATGGCTCAACGATTAAAATAGCTGGCCATCAAGTAACCAATTAGAAAGCAATGAAATGGGAAAATATCAATTAGACGATAAGGGTCGCGCACAAGTGACCCGTTATCACGAGAAACACTCTAAAGGTGGAGCTGGTAAGAAAGAACGTTTGCTCAACCTCAGAGAACAATTTTTAAATAAGAATAAGAAGAAATAAAAGTGAGAGTCAGCTCTCGCTTTTCTCTTAGTGGGAGGTAAGGATGGAATTACGTAGACCAAGATTAGCAGATAAAGAAACCGTTTTAGAGATGATGGCAGAGTTTGAAAAGAGCCAATCAGCCCATGATGGAGGATTTTGGGATACAGAGAACTTTGTGTATGAAGAGTGGTTGGAAACAAATATGCAAAAAGAGGTGGGAATAAACTTGCCTGAAAATCGTGTTCCTTCTATTCAATTTGTATCATTTGATGATGTAGGTCGTGCTCTAGGATTTTTGAATCTGCGATTGAGACTGAATGAGGGGTTACTGAATTATGCTGGCTACATTGGCTACTCCATTCGTCCATCAGAAAGAGGCAAGGGTTATGCTAAGGAAACTCTCCGTCAGGGCTTGCAAGTTGCTAAAGAAAAGAACAACAAGAGAATTCTTGTGACCTGTAGCGTGAATAATCCTGCTAGCAGAGCAGTCATTCTAGCAAATGGAGGTCTCATTGAGGATGTTCGTAATGGAGTCGAGCGTTATTGGATAGAGGTAGCGAATGAATAATCCAAAACCACAAGAATGGAAAAGCGAGGAGCTTAGTCAAGGGCGTATCATCGACTACAAGGCCTTTAACTTTGTAGATGGAGAAGGAGTGCGCAACTCTCTCTATGTATCAGGCTGCATGTTTCACTGCGAGGGATGTTATAATGTTGCGACTTGGTCTTTTAATGCTGGCATTCCCTATACAGCAGAATTAGAAGAACAGATCATGGCAGATCTTGCTCAATCCTATGTTCAAGGCTTGACCTTGCTGGGAGGGGAGCCCTTTCTCAATACGGGTATTCTCTTGCCACTTGTTAAACGTATCCGTAAGGAATTGCCAAATAAAGACATCTGGTCATGGACTGGCTACACTTGGGAAGAAATGATGTTGGAAACTCCAGATAAACTGGAACTCTTGTCATTGATTGACATTCTGGTTGATGGCCGATACGATCGAACTAAGAGAAATCTCATGCTCCAGTTTCGAGGTTCGTCCAATCAACGCATCATCGATGTGCAAAAATCCCTCAAAAGTGGGCAAGTAGTGATTTGGGACAAGCTCAATGATGGAAAAGAAAGCTATGAACAGGTGAAGAGAGACTAACTTTCTTCTATAAAAGATAGTTAAATAAATGACCTATAAAAAAGAAAACAGTTTCATTGTAAAAAAACGAAAAAACAGCAACAAATCCCTTGCAATCGCAGGGACTTTGTGTTATTCTATTATGGTGCTGTAAATTACAGCCTTAGCTTTGATGCAAGAGGTTGCGACACGCTCGGTTGCATTGCCACGCAACACCGCGTCGGTTTTCTTGTGGAGCTAGCCTATTATCTTAAATAGACGAAAAGGAGAAAAAGATGGCAAACAAAAAAATCCGTATCCGTTTGAAAGCTTACGAACACCGTACGCTTGACACAGCGGCTGCAAAAATCGTAGAATCAGCTACTCGTACAGGTGCACAAGTTGCGGGTCCAATCCCACTTCCAACTGAACGTAGCCTCTACACAATCATTCGTGCGACTCACAAATACAAAGACTCTCGCGAACAATTTGAAATGCGTACACACAAACGTTTGATCGATATCGTTAACCCAACTCAAAAAACAGTTGATGCGTTGATGAAATTGGATCTTCCAAGTGGTGTAAACGTAGAAATCAAACTTTAATCTAAAGCTTGATACCTTGAGCATAAAAAACGCTCGTTAAAAACTTTTTGAATAAAAAATATAGAAAAGGAACTATTTTCTCATGACAAAAGGAATCTTAGGGAAAAAAGTGGGAATGACTCAAATCTTCACTGAAGCTGGCGAATTGATCCCTGTAACAGTTATTGAAGCAACTCCAAACGTTGTTCTTCAAGTTAAAACTGTTGAAACAGACGGATACAACGCTATCCAAGTTGGTTTCGATGACAAACGCGAAGTATTGAGCAACAAACCTGCTAAAGGACATGTAGCAAAAGCTAACACGGCTCCTAAGCGCTTCATTCGTGAATTCAAAAACGTTGAAGGCTTGGAAGTTGGTGCTGAAATTACAGTTGAAACATTCGTAGCTG
This sequence comes from Streptococcus mitis, assembly GCA_946190205.1. Taxonomy (GTDB): domain Bacteria; phylum Bacillota; class Bacilli; order Lactobacillales; family Streptococcaceae; genus Streptococcus; species Streptococcus mitis_DI. The sequence goes on from CAMHZO010000006.1 coordinate 59,424, forward strand.
GGGACGTTGTTGACGTAACTGGTACTTCTAAAGGTAAAGGTTTCCAAGGTGTTATTAAGCGCCACGGACAATCACGTGGACCAATGGCTCACGGTTCTCGTTACCACCGTCGTCCAGGTTCTATGGGACCTGTTGCACCTAACCGCGTATTCAAAGGTAAAAACCTTGCAGGACGTATGGGTGGTGACCGCGTAACAATTCAAAACCTTGAAGTTGTACAAGTTGTTCCAGAAAAGAACGTTATCCTTATCAAAGGTAACGTACCAGGTGCTAAGAAATCTCTTATCACTATCAAGTCAGCAGTTAAAGCTGGTAAATAATAAGGAAAGGGGAATACAGTCAAAATGGCAAATGTAACATTATTCGACCAAACTGGTAAACAAGCGGGCGAAGTTGTTCTTAACGATGCAATCTTTGGTATCGAACCAAACCAATCTGTTGTGTTTGATGTGATTATCAGCCAACGTGCTAGCCTTCGTCAAGGAACTCACGCAGTTAAAAACCGCTCAGCTGTTTCAGGTGGCGGACGCAAACCATGGCGTCAAAAAGGAACTGGACGTGCTCGTCAAGGTTCTATCCGCTCTCCACAATGGCGTGGTGGTGGAATCGTCTTCGGACCAACTCCACGTAGCTATGCGTACAAACTTCCTCAAAAAGTTCGTCGCCTTGCGCTTAAATCTGTTTACTCAGAAAAAGTTGCTGAAAATAAATTTGTAGCCGTTGATTCTCTTGAATTTACAGCTCCAAAAACTGCTGAATTTGCAAAAGTTCTTGCAGCTTTGAGCATCGATTCTAAAGTCCTTGTTATTCTTGAAGAAGGAAACGAATTCGCAGCTCTTTCAGCTCGTAACCTTCCAAACGTGAAAGTTGCGACTGCTACAACTGCAAGTGTTCTTGACATCGCAAATAGTGACAAACTTCTTGTTACTCAAGCAGCTATCTCTAAAATCGAGGAGGTTCTTGCATAATGAATTTGTATGATGTTATCAAAAAACCTGTCATCACTGAAAGCTCAATGGCTCAACTTGAAGCAGGAAAATATGTATTTGAAGTTGACACTCGTGCACACAAACTTTTGATCAAGCAAGCTGTTGAAGCTGCTTTCGAAGGTGTTAAAGTTGCTAATGTTAACACAATCAACGTAAAACCAAAAGCTAAACGTGTTGGACGTTACACTGGTTTTACTAACAAAACTAAAAAAGCTATCATCACACTTACAGCTGATTCTAAAGCAATCGAGTTGTTTGCTGCTGAAGCTGAATAATCTAAGGAGGAAATATCGTGGGAATTCGTGTTTATAAACCAACAACAAACGGTCGCCGTAATATGACTTCTTTGGATTTCGCTGAAATCACAACAAGCACTCCTGAAAAATCATTGCTTGTTGCTTTGAAGAGCAAGGCTGGTCGTAACAACAACGGTCGTATCACTGTTCGTCACCAAGGTGGTGGACACAAACGTTTCTACCGTTTGGTTGACTTCAAACGTAACAAAGACAACGTTGAAGCAGTTGTTAAAACAATCGAGTACGATCCAAACCGTTCTGCAAACATCGCTCTTGTACACTACACTGACGGTGTGAAAGCATACATCATCGCTCCAAAAGGTCTTGAAGTAGGTCAACGTATCGTTTCAGGTCCAGAAGCAGATATCAAAGTCGGAAATGCTCTTCCACTTGCTAACATCCCAGTTGGTACTTTGATCCACAACATCGAGTTGAAACCAGGTCGTGGTGGTGAATTGGTACGTGCTGCTGGAGCATCTGCTCAAGTATTGGGTTCTGAAGGTAAATACGTTCTTGTTCGTCTTCAATCAGGTGAAGTTCGTATGATTCTTGGAACTTGCCGTGCTACAGTTGGTGTTGTCGGAAACGAACAACACGGACTTGTAAACCTTGGTAAAGCAGGACGTAGCCGTTGGAAAGGTATCCGCCCAACAGTTCGTGGTTCTGTAATGAACCCTAACGATCACCCACACGGTGGTGGTGAAGGTAAAGCACCAGTTGGTCGTAAAGCACCATCTACTCCATGGGGCAAACCTGCTCTTGGTCTTAAAACTCGTAACAAGAAAGCGAAATCTGACAAACTTATCGTTCGTCGTCGCAACGAGAAATAATATTAAACTAGTCGCTTAAGCAACTAGTAAATCCGCCAGCTCGGTAGCGCTCCATAGGAGCGCAAGCCGCTGTGGTACAACATTTAAAGGAGAAAATATAAAAATGGGACGCAGTCTTAAAAAAGGACCTTTCGTCGATGAGCATTTGATGAAAAAAGTTGAAGCTCAAGCTAACGACGAAAAGAAAAAAGTTATTAAAACTTGGTCACGTCGTTCAACGATCTTCCCAAGTTTCATTGGTTACACTATTGCAGTTTATGACGGACGTAAACACGTACCTGTTTACATCCAAGAAGACATGGTAGGTCACAAACTTGGTGAATTTGCACCAACTCGTACTTACAAAGGTCACGCTGCAGACGACAAGAAAACACGTAGAAAATAAGGAGAACATAAATGGCAGAAATTACTTCAGCTAAAGCAATGGCTCGTACAGTACGTGTTTCACCTCGTAAATCACGTCTTGTTCTTGATAACATCCGTGGTAAAAGCGTAGCCGATGCAATCGCAATCTTGACATTCACTCCAAACAAAGCTGCTGAAATCATCTTGAAAGTTTTGAACTCAGCTGTAGCTAACGCTGAAAACAACTTTGGTTTGGATAAAGCTAACTTGGTAGTATCTGAAGCATTCGCAAACGAAGGACCAACTATGAAACGTTTCCGTCCACGTGCGAAAGGTTCAGCTTCACCAATCAACAAACGTACAGCTCACATCACTGTAGCTGTTGCAGAAAAATAAGGAGGTAAAATCGTGGGTCAAAAAGTACATCCAATTGGTATGCGTGTCGGCATCATCCGTGATTGGGATGCCAAATGGTATGCTGAAAAAGAATACGCGGATTACCTTCATGAAGATCTTGCAATCCGTAAATTCGTTCAAAAAGAACTTGCTGACGCAGCAGTTTCAACTATCGAAATCGAACGCGCAGTAAACAAAGTTAACGTTTCACTTCACACTGCTAAACCAGGTATGGTTATCGGTAAAGGTGGTGCTAACGTTGATGGACTCCGTGCAAAACTTAACAAATTGACAGGAAAACAAGTACACATCAACATCATCGAAATCAAACAACCTGATTTGGATGCTCACCTTGTAGGTGAAGGTATTGCTCGTCAATTGGAGCAACGTGTTGCTTTCCGTCGTGCACAGAAACAAGCAATCCAACGTGCAATGCGTGCTGGAGCTAAAGGAATTAAAACTCAAGTATCAGGTCGTTTGAACGGTGCAGATATTGCCCGTGCTGAAGGATACTCTGAAGGAACTGTTCCACTTCACACACTTCGTGCAGATATCGATTACGCTTGGGAAGAAGCAGATACTACATACGGTAAACTTGGTGTTAAAGTATGGATCTACCGTGGTGAAGTTCTTCCAGCTCGCAAAAACACTAAAGGAGGTAAATAACCAATGTTAGTACCTAAACGTGTTAAACACCGTCGTGAATTCCGTGGAAAAATGCGCGGTGAAGCAAAAGGTGGAAAAGAAGTAGCATTTGGTGAATACGGTCTTCAAGCTACAACTAGCCACTGGATCACTAACCGCCAAATCGAAGCTGCTCGTATCGCCATGACTCGTTACATGAAACGTGGTGGTAAAGTTTGGATTAAAATCTTCCCACACAAATCATACACTGCTAAAGCTATCGGTGTGCGTATGGGATCTGGTAAAGGGGCACCTGAAGGTTGGGTAGCACCAGTTAAACGTGGTAAAGTGATGTTCGAAATTGCTGGTGTATCTGAAGAGATTGCACGCGAAGCGCTTCGTCTTGCTAGCCACAAATTGCCAGTTAAATGTAAATTCGTAAAACGTGAAGCAGAATAAGGAGAAGGCATGAAACTTAATGAAGTAAAAGAATTTGTTAAAGAACTTCGTGGTCTTTCTCAAGAAGAACTCGCGAAGCGCGAAAACGAATTGAAAAAAGAATTGTTTGAACTTCGTTTCCAAGCTGCTACTGGTCAATTGGAACAAACAGCTCGCTTGAAAGAAGTTAAAAAACAAATCGCTCGTATCAAAACAGTTCAATCTGAAGCGAAATAATAGACTAGGGAAGGAGAAATTTCAATGGAACGCAATAATCGTAAAGTTCTTGTTGGACGTGTTGTATCTGACAAAATGGACAAGACAATCACAGTTGTAGTTGAAACAAAACGTAACCACCCAGTCTATGGTAAACGTATTAACTACTCTAAAAAATACAAAGCTCATGATGAAAACAATGTTGCCAAAGAAGGCGATATCGTACGTATCATGGAAACTCGCCCGCTTTCAGCTACAAAACGTTTCCGTCTTGTAGAAGTTGTTGAAGAAGCGGTCATCATCTAATCAAACCTGAAAGGAGAAAACTGAAATGATTCAAACAGAAACTCGTTTGAAAGTCGCAGACAACAGCGGTGCTCGCGAAATCTTGACTATCAAAGTTCTTGGTGGTTCAGGACGTAAATTTGCAAACATCGGTGATGTTATCGTGGCATCTGTAAAACAAGCTACTCCTGGTGGTGCGGTTAAAAAAGGTGACGTTGTTAAAGCAGTTATCGTTCGTACTAAATCAGGTGCTCGTCGTGCTGATGGTTCATACATCAAATTTGACGAAAACGCAGCAGTTATCATCCGTGAAGACAAAACTCCTCGCGGAACACGTATCTTTGGCCCAGTTGCACGTGAATTGCGTGAAGGTGGCTTCATGAAGATCGTGTCACTTGCTCCAGAAGTACTTTAATTTTAAAAAACAAACTAGTCCCCTGGATTTACCTCCAGGGTGCCCTTATGGGCGTAAGAAAAATCAAGGAGAAACCTAATGTTTGTAAAAAAAGGCGACAAAGTTCGCGTAATCGCTGGTAAAGATAAGGGAACAGAAGCTGTTGTCCTTACTGCCCTTCCAAAAGTAAACAAAGTTATCGTTGAAGGTGTTAACATCGTTAAGAAACACCAACGTCCAACTAACGAGCTTCCTCAAGGTGGTATCATCGAGAAAGAAGCAGCTATCCACGTATCAAACGTTCAAGTTTTGGACAAAAATGGTGTAGCTGGTCGTGTTGGTTACAAATTTGTAGACGGTAAAAAAGTTCGCTACAACAAAAAATCAGGCGAAGTGCTTGATTAATCACGAAGGAAAGGAGAAGTATAATGGCAAATCGTTTAAAAGAAAAATATCTTAATGAAGTAGTTCCTGCTTTGACAGAACAATTCAACTACTCATCAGTGATGGCTGTGCCTAAAGTAGATAAGATCGTTTTGAACATGGGTGTTGGTGAAGCTGTATCAAACGCTAAAAGCCTTGAAAAAGCTGCTGAAGAATTGGCACTTATCTCAGGTCAAAAACCACTTATCACTAAAGCTAAAAAATCAATCGCCGGCTTCCGTCTTCGTGAAGGTGTTGCGATCGGTGCAAAAGTTACCCTTCGTGGTGAACGTATGTACGAATTCTTGGATAAATTGGTTTCAGTTTCACTTCCACGTGTACGTGATTTCCACGGTGTTCCAACAAAATCATTTGATGGACGCGGAAACTACACACTTGGTGTGAAAGAACAATTGATTTTCCCAGAAATCAACTTCGATGACGTTGACAAAACTCGTGGTCTTGACATCGTTATCGTAACAACTGCTAACACTGACGAAGAGTCACGTGCATTGCTTACAGGCCTTGGAATGCCTTTTGCAAAATAATATAGGAGGTAAATCTAATGGCTAAAAAATCAATGATTGCTAAGAACAAACGTCCAGCGAAGTTCTCTACTCAAGCTTATACTCGTTGTGAAAAATGTGGTCGTCCACATTCAGTTTACCGCAAATTTAAACTTTGCCGTGTTTGCTTCCGTGAATTAGCTTACAAAGGACAAATTCCTGGTGTAACAAAAGCATCTTGGTAATTCTAGCTTTCAATCCCGTCGTGATTCGTCGTTATCTGCTTTTGCCTAACTCAAGTTATGCCTGCAAGCAGATGCCTAGACTCACTTAGGACTTGAAACCTAGAAATATATTCTGAGCCTAGCTCAATCATTAACTAGCAAGTGCAACTTGCAAACTACTAGTAAGAGGAGAAAAATAAAATGGTTATGACTGACCCAATCGCAGACTTCCTAACTCGTATTCGTAACGCTAACCAAGCTAAACACGAAGTACTTGAAGTACCTGCATCAAACATCAAAAAAGGGATTGCTGAAATCCTTAAACGCGAAGGTTTTGTAAAAAACGTTGAAATCATCGAAGATGACAAACAAGGCATCATCCGTGTATTTCTTAAATACGGACCAAACGGTGAAAAAGTTATCACTAACTTGAAACGTGTTTCTAAACCAGGACTTCGTGTCTACAAAAAACGTGAAGACCTTCCAAAAGTTCTTAACGGACTTGGAATTGCTATCCTTTCAACTTCTGAAGGTTTGCTTACTGATAAAGAAGCACGCCAAAAGAATGTTGGTGGTGAGGTTATCGCTTACGTTTGGTAATTGATGATGTGAGAGCGTTAAAAGAATGCAGTGAAAATAGGAAGTTTGTAGCAGGAGCGATGCTCCAAGACAAACTTATCTTTTTCACCAAATTCTTAGCTCGAACTCAAATCAAGATACAAAGCTCGTTAGAGCGTATTCAGTTCAGCTCTTGAACTAAATAAGTATCTGAACCCCGTGAAAACTGGCCGTCTTGGCCTGACAATTTAACAGGAGAAAATAAACATGTCACGTATTGGTAATAAAGTTATCGTGTTGCCTGCTGGTGTTGAACTCACTAACAATGACAACGTTGTAACTGTAAAAGGACCTAAAGGAGAACTTACTCGTGAGTTCTCAAAAGATATTGAAATCCGTGTGGAAGGTACTGAAGTAACTCTTCACCGTCCAAACGATTCAAAAGAAATGAAAACTATCCACGGAACTACTCGTGCCCTTTTGAACAACATGGTTGTTGGTGTATCTGAAGGATTCAAGAAAGAACTTGAAATGCGCGGGGTTGGTTACCGTGCACAACTTCAAGGATCTAAACTTGTTTTGGCTGTTGGTAAATCTCATCCAGACGAAGTTGAAGCTCCAGAAGGAATTACTTTTGAACTTCCAAACCCAACAACAATCGTTGTTAGCGGGATTTCAAAAGAAGTAGTTGGTCAAACAGCTGCTTACGTACGTAGCCTTCGTTCACCAGAACCATATAAAGGTAAAGGTATCCGTTACGTTGGTGAATTCGTTCGCCGTAAAGAAGGTAAAACAGGTAAATAATGTTGAGTGGTTGAGTCTCAACCACCAACCTATTTTCCAACTTTGTGCATAGCACACGATTTAAAACTAAAGAGGTGAAAACTGTGATTTCAAAACCAGATAAAAACAAACTCCGCCAAAAACGCCACCGTCGCGTTCGCGGAAAACTCTCTGGAACTGCTGATCGCCCACGTTTGAACGTATTCCGTTCTAATACAGGCATCTACGCTCAAGTGATTGATGACGTAGCGGGTGTAACGCTCGCAAGTGCTTCAACTCTTGACAAAGAAGTTTCAAAAGGAACTAAAACTGAACAAGCCGTTGCTGTCGGTAAACTCGTTGCAGAACGTGCAAACGCTAAAGGTATTTCAGAAGTGGTGTTCGACCGCGGTGGATATCTATATCACGGACGTGTGAAAGCTTTGGCTGATGCAGCTCGTGAAAACGGATTGAAATTCTAATAGGAGGACACTAGAAAATGGCATTTAAAGACAATGCAGTTGAATTAGAAGAACGCGTAGTTGCTGTCAACCGTGTTACAAAAGTTGTTAAAGGTGGACGTCGTCTTCGTTTCGCAGCTCTTGTTGTTGTTGGTGACCACAACGGTCGCGTAGGATTTGGTACTGGTAAAGCTCAAGAAGTTCCAGAAGCAATCCGTAAAGCAGTAGATGATGCTAAGAAAAACTTGATCGAAGTTCCTATGGTTGGAACAACAATCCCACACGAAGTTCTTTCAGAATTCGGTGGAGCTAAAGTATTGTTGAAACCTGCTGTAGAAGGTTCTGGAGTTGCCGCTGGTGGTGCAGTTCGTGCCGTTGTGGAATTGGCAGGTGTGGCAGATATTACATCTAAATCACTTGGTTCTAACACTCCAATCAACATTGTTCGTGCAACTGTTGAAGGTTTGAAACAATTGAAACGCGCTGAAGAAGTTGCTGCCCTTCGTGGTATTTCAGTTTCTGATTTGGCATAAGAAAGGGGATAAAATGGCTCAAATTAAAATTACTTTGACTAAGTCTCCAATCGGACGCATTCCATCACAACGTAAAACTGTTGTAGCACTTGGACTTGGCAAATTGAACAGCTCTGTTATTAAAGAAGATAACGCTGCTATCCGTGGTATGATCACTGCAGTATCTCACTTGGTAACAGTTGAAGAAGTAAACTAATGAATTTTTAGGGGATGTGCACTATACCATCCCCTAAAACTAGATATAGTCATCTATGATGACGTCGTATAGGCGAGTTGATGGGGGAGACAACCTTTTCTCCCTTATCGGCGCTAGCATTTTACAAAAGAGGAGAAAATAAAAATGAAACTTCATGAATTGAAACCTGCAGAAGGTTCTCGTAAAGTACGTAACCGCGTTGGTCGTGGTACTTCATCAGGTAACGGTAAAACATCTGGTCGTGGTCAAAAAGGTCAAAAAGCTCGTAGCGGTGGCGGAGTTCGCCTTGGTTTTGAAGGTGGACAAACTCCATTGTTCCGTCGTCTTCCAAAACGTGGATTCACTAACATCAACGCTAAAGAATACGCAATTGTGAACCTTGACCAATTGAACGTCTTTGAAGATGGTGCTGAAGTTACTCCAGTTGTTCTTATCGAAGCAGGAATTGTTAAAGCTGAAAAATCAGGTATTAAAGTTCTTGGTAACGGTGAGTTGACTAAGAAATTGACTGTGAAAGCAGCTAAATTCTCTAAATCAGCTGAAGAAGCTATCACTGCTAAAGGTGGTTCAGTAGAAGTCATCTAAGAGAGGTGACCTATGTTTTTTAAATTATTAAGAGAAGCTCTTAAAGTCAAGCAGGTTCGATCAAAAATTTTATTTACAATTTTTATCGTTTTGGTCTTTCGTATCGGAACTAGCATTACAGTTCCTGGTGTGAATGCCAATAGCTTGAATGCTTTAAGTGGATTATCCTTCTTAAACATGTTGAGCTTGGTCTCAGGGAATGCCATGAAAAACTTCTCAGTTTTTGCTCTTGGTGTTAGTCCCTACATTACGGCCTCTATCGTTGTCCAACTCTTGCAAATGGATATTTTACCCAAGTTTGTAGAGTGGGGTAAACAAGGGGAGGTAGGTCGAAGAAAATTAAATCAAGCTACTCGTTATATTGCTCTTGTTTTAGCCTTTGTGCAATCTATCGGTATTACAGCTGGTTTTAATACTTTGGCTGGAGCTCAATTGTTGAAAACAGCTCTTACACCACAAGTCTTTATCATGATTGGTATCATCTTAACAGCTGGTAGCATGATTGTGACTTGGTTGGGAGAGCAAATTACAGATAAGGGATACGGAAATGGTGTTTCTATGATTATCTTTGCCGGGATTGTTGCATCAATTCCAGAGATGATTCAGGGCATCTATGTGGACTACTTTGTGAACGTCCCAAGTAGCCGTATCAACTCATCTATCATTTTCGTAATCATTTTGATTATTACTGTATTGTTGATCATTTATTTTACAACTTATGTTCAACAAGCAGAATACAAAATTCCAATCCAATATACTAAGGTTGCACAAGGTGCTCCATCTAGCTCTTACCTACCTTTGAAGGTAAACCCTGCTGGAGTTATCCCTGTTATCTTTGCAAGTTCGATTACTGCAGCGCCTGCGGCTATTCTTCAGTTTTTGAGCGCTACAGGTCATGATTGGGCTTGGGTAAGAACAGCACAAGAAATGCTGGCAACAACTTCACCAACTGGTATTGCTATGTATGCTTTATTGATTATTCTCTTTACATTCTTCTATACGTTTGTACAGATTAATCCTGAAAAAGCGGCAGAAAACTTACAAAAGAGCGGTGCTTATATCCATGGAGTTCGTCCTGGTAAAGGTACAGAAGAATATATGTCTAAACTTCTTCGTCGTCTTGCAACTGTTGGTTCTCTCTTCCTTGGTGTGATTTCTATTTTACCGATCGTAGCAAAAGATGTTTTCGGACTTTCAGAAGCAGTTGCTTTTGGAGGAACCAGTCTTTTGATCATTATCTCTACAGGTATTGAAGGAATCAAACAATTGGAAGGCTACCTATTGAAACGTAAGTATGTTGGTTTCATGGACAGAACAGAATAAAAGTAATTACTGAATCAGTAATTACTGAGGGAGTGGAGGTTTAACTCTAACATTTGTGAGAGTTTGGTCTCCCCTCTTCTATTTTGTTTTTAAATAGGGGTGAAAAGACTTTTTGCTTCTATTTAAAAATAAAATAAGGAGATCAAATCATGAATCTTTTGATTATGGGCTTACCTGGTGCAGGTAAGGGAACTCAAGCAGCAAAAATCGTAGAACAATTCCATGTTGCACATATCTCAACAGGTGATATGTTCCGCGCTGCAATGGCAAATCAAACTGAAATGGGTGTTCTTGCTAAGTCATACATTGACAAGGGTGAATTGGTTCCTGACGAAGTTACAAATGGAATCGTAAAAGAACGTCTTTCACAAGATGATATTAAAGAAACAGGATTCTTGTTGGATGGTTACCCACGTACAATCGAACAAGCTCATGCCTTGGACAAAACATTGGCTGAACTTGGCATCGAACTAGAAGGTGTTATCAACATAGAAGTGAATCCAGATAGCCTCTTGGAACGTTTGAGTGGTCGTATCATCCACCGCGTAACTGGAGAAACTTTCCACAAGGTCTTTAACCCACCAGTTGACTATAAAGAAGAAGATTACTACCAACGTGAAGATGATAAGCCTGAGACAGTCAAACGTCGTTTGGATGTGAATATTGCTCAAGGGGAACCAATCATTGCTCACTACCGTGCCAAAGGTTTGGTTCATGACATCGAAGGTAATCAAGATATCAATGATGTCTTCTCAGATATCGAAAAAGTATTGACAAATTTGAAATAAAGCGTTTTTCACACTTGCAAAAATCCGCTACAAATGTTATACTGAGATAGTCTGACTTATAATTGTTGTCTCTGTGTCTAGAGGCATCGAATCGAAATTTATGGAGGTGCTTTTGCGTGGCAAAAGACGATGTGATTGAAGTTGAAGGCAAAGTAGTTGATACAATGCCGAATGCAATGTTTACGGTTGAACTTGAAAATGGACATCAGATTTTAGCAACAGTTTCTGGTAAAATTCGTAAAAACTATATTCGTATTTTAGCGGGAGATCGTGTTACTGTCGAAATGAGTCCATATGACTTGACACGTGGACGTATCACTTACCGCTTTAAATAATCGAAAAACTTGGAGGGATAAGAAATGAAAGTAAGACCATCGGTCAAACCAATTTGCGAATACTGTAAAGTTATTCGTCGTAATGGTCGTGTTATGGTAATTTGCCCAGCAAATCCAAAACACAAACAACGTCAAGGATAAGATAGAAAGGAGAAAACATGGCTCGTATTGCTGGAGTTGACATTCCAAATGACAAACGCGTAGTAATCTCATTGACTTATGTTTATGGTATCGGACTTGCAACATCTAAGAAAATTTTGGCTGCTGCTGGAATCTCAGAAGATGTTCGTGTACGTGATCTTACATCAGATCAAGAAGATGCTATCCGTCGTGAAGTGGATGCAATCAAAGTTGAAGGTGACCTTCGTCGTGAAGTAAACTTGAACATCAAACGTTTGATGGAAATCGGTTCATACCGTGGTATCCGTCACCGTCGTGGACTTCCTGTCCGTGGACAAAACACTAAAAACAACGCTCGCACTCGTAAAGGTAAAGCTGTTGCGATTGCTGGTAAGAAAAAATAATATAGGAGGTAAAAGTCTTGGCTAAACCAACACGTAAACGTCGTGTGAAAAAGAATATCGAATCTGGTATTGCTCATATTCACGCTACATTTAATAACACTATTGTTATGATTACTGATGTGCATGGTAATGCAATTGCTTGGTCATCAGCTGGTGCTCTTGGTTTCAAAGGTTCTCGTAAATCTACACCATTCGCTGCTCAAATGGCTTCTGAAGCTGCTGCTAAATCTGCACAAGAACACGGTCTTAAATCAGTTGAAGTTACTGTAAAAGGTCCAGGTTCTGGTCGTGAGTCAGCTATTCGTGCGCTTGCTGCCGCTGGTCTTGAAGTAACAGCAATTCGTGATGTGACTCCAGTGCCACACAATGGTGCTCGTCCTCCAAAACGTCGCCGTGTATAATCATCGCATTACACTGCTTTTCGTTTAAGAGGGAGTAACTAAATGATCGAGTTTGAAAAACCAAATATAACAAAAATTGATGAAAATAAAGATTATGGCAAGTTTGTAATCGAACCACTTGAACGTGGCTACGGTACAACTCTTGGTAACTCTCTTCGTCGTGTACTTCTAGCTTCTCTACCAGGAGCAGCTGTGACATCTATCAATATTGATGGTGTGTTACATGAGTTTGACACAGTTCCAGGTGTTCGTGAAGACGTGATGCAAATCATTCTGAACATTAAAGGAATTGCAGTGAAATCGTACGTTGAAGACGAAAAAATCATCGAACTGGATGTTGAAGGTCCTGCTGAGGTAACAGCTGGTGACATTTTGACAGATAGCGATATTGAAATTGTAAATCCAGATCATTATCTCTTTACAATCGGTGAAGGTTCTTCCCTAAAAGCGACTATGACTGTTAACAGTGGTCGTGGATATGTACCTGCTGATGAAAATAAAAAAGATAATGCACCAGTTGGAACACTTGCTGTAGATTCTATTTATACACCAGTTACAAAAGTCAACTATCAAGTGGAACCTGCTCGTGTAGGTAGCAATGATGGATTTGACAAATTAACCCTTGAAATCTTGACAAATGGAACAATTATTCCAGAAGATGCTTTAGGGCTTTCAGCACGTATTTTGACAGAACATCTTGATTTGTTTACAAATCTTACTGAGATTGCTAAGTCAACTGAAGTGATGAAAGAAGCTGATACTGAATCTGACGACCGTATTTTGGATCGTACGATTGAGGAACTGGACTTGTCTGTGCGTTCATACAACTGTTTGAAACGTGCCGGTATCAATACTGTGCATGATTTGACAGAAAAATCTGAAGCAGAGATGATGAAAGTACGAAATCTTGGACGCAAGAGTTTGGAAGAAGTGAAACTCAAACTCATTGATTTGGGTCTTGGATTAAAAGATAAATAAAGGAGGAATAAATGGCTTACCGTAAACTAGGACGCACTAGCTCACAACGTAAAGCAATGCTTCGCGATTTGACAACTGACCTTTTGATCAATGAATCAATCGTGACAACTGAAGCTCGTGCTAAAGAAATCCGTAAAACTGTTGAAAAAATGATTACTCTAGGTAAACGTGGTGATTTGCATGCACGTCGTCAAGCAGCTGCTTTCGTACGTAATGAAATCGCATCTGAAAACTATGATGAAGCAACTGACAAGTACACTTCTACTACAGCACTTCAAAAATTGTTCTCAGAAATTGCACCTCGTTATGCTGAACGTAACGGTGGATACACTCGTATCCTTAAAACTGAACCACGTCGTGGTGATGCAGCGCCAATGGCGATCATCGAATTAGTATAAAATCATCAATTTTGTTGAGTGTTATGATGATGGAGTCTTGTGCTCTTAGTCTAGCTCTGGTCTACCGCTAGGATTTCGCTCCTAGCGGGAACACTCATCATAAGTTGGGATAGTAGACGCTTGTTTACGAAATTGTTTTTTGCTTAAGAACAACTTCGTAAGCAGGCGTTTTTGAGTATTTTTGTTAGAATTATGCTATACTATTTGAAAAGAATCCTGTTTAATGTTCAGGTTTCCTATTAAAAGAAGAATTGGAGTTTGCTTATGAAAGCGATTATAACTGTTGTTGGTAAAGATAAATCTGGAATTGTTGCAGGTGTTTCTGGCAAAATTGCAGAATTGGGTTTGAATATTGATGATATCTCTCAAACTGTTTTGGATGAATATTTTACGATGATGGCTGTCGTCTCTAGTGATGAAAAGCAAGATTTTACCTATCTTCGTAGTGAATTTGAAGCTTTTGGACAAACTTTGAATGTAAAAATCAATATTCAGAGTGCAGCGATTTTCGAAGCTATGTATAATATCTAGGAGGTTATCATGGATATTAGACAAGTTACTGAAACCATCTCCATGATTGAGGAGCAAAACTTTGATATCAGAACTATTACCATGGGGATTTCCCTATTAGACTGTATTGATCCAGATATCAATCGTGCTGCGGAGAAAGTTTATCAAAAGATTACGACCAAGGCAGCAAATTTAGTAGCTGTTGGTGATGAAATTGCAGCTGAGTTGGGAATTCCTATCGTTAATAAGCGTGTATCGGTGACTCCTATCTCTTTGATTGGGGCAGCGACAGATGCGACGGACTACGTGGTTCTGGCAAAAGCGCTTGATAAGGCTGCGAAAGAAATCGGTGTGGATTTTATTGGTGGTTTCTCTGCCTTGGTACAAAAGGGGTACCAAAAGGGAGATGAGATTCTTATCAATTCTATTCCTCGTGCTTTGGCTGAAACGGACAAGGTCTGCTCGTCAGTCAATATCGGCTCAACCAAGTCTGGTATCAATATGACGGCTGTCGCAGATATGGGACGAGTTATCAAGGAAACGGCAACTCTATCTGATATGGGAGCAGCCAAGTTGGTTGTATTCGCTAATGCTGTTGAGGACAATCCATTTATGGCGGGTGCCTTCCATGGTGTTGGGGAGGCAGATGTTATCATCAATGTCGGAGTTTCAGGTCCTGGTGTGGTGAAACGTGCCTTGGAAAAAGTTCGTGGACAGAGCTTTGATGTAGTAGCCGAAACAGTTAAGAAAACTGCCTTTAAAATCACTCGTATCGGTCAATTGGTTGGTCAAATGGCCAGTGAGAGACTGGGTGTGGAGTTTGGTATTGTGGACTTGAGTTTGGCGCCAACTCCTGCGGTTGGAGATTCTGTTGCACGTGTCCTTGAAGAAATGGGGCTAGAAACAGTTGGGACACACGGGACGACGGCTGCCTTGGCACTCTTGAACGACCAAGTTAAGAAGGGTGGAGTGATGGCCTGCAACCAAGTTGGTGGTTTGTCTGGTGCCTTTATTCCTGTTTCTGAGGATGAAGGAATGATTGCTGCAGTACAAAATGGCTCTCTTAATTTGGAAAAACTAGAAGCTATGACGGCTATCTGTTCCGTTGGTTTGGATATGATTGCCATTCCGGAGGATACACCTGCTGAAACCATTGCTGCTATGATTGCAGATGAGGCTGCAATTGGTGTCATTAACATGAAAACAACGGCTGTTCGTATCATTCCAAAAGGAAAAGAAGGCGATATGATTGAGTTTGGTGGTCTATTGGGTACTGCACCTGTTATGAAGGTCAATGGAGCTTCGTCTGTTGATTTCATCTCTCGTGGAGGACAAATCCCAGCACCAATTCATAGTTTTAAAAATTAAGAAAATAGGAGAAATTTTAAGTTCTATTTAAGGTTGGATGTGTATACTATAATCATTAAATAAAGACCTCCTAATATTATTTGAAACAGATAACACTGATTTAGTTTGAATTTGATTTTCATCTAATATCTTTATTTAATAGAACTCCTAAACTTTTTCATAATAATCTCCTGCAAAAGTCACCTGTCTGGGTGGCTTTTGTTTTATCATCCATGATATAATAGAAGCAAACGGAGGACGGAAAATGGTAAAAGTACGATTGTATTTGGTACGTCATGGCAAGACTATGTTTAACACGATTGGTCGCGCGCAAGGTTGGAGCGATACTCCTTTAACGACTGAAGGTGAGCGAGGGATTCAAGAATTAGGAATCGGTTTGCGAGAATCTGGTCTACAGTTTGATCGCGCTTATTCCAGTGATTCTGGCCGCACCATTCAGACAATGGGAATTATTCTTGAAGAACTTGGTTTGCAGGGGAAAATCCCTTATCGCATGGACAAACGTATCAGAGAATGGTGTTTTGGTAGCTTTGACGGAGCTTATGATGGTGATCTTTTCATGGGCATTATTCCTCGTATCTTTAATGTGGATCATGTTCACCAATTGTCTTATGCTGAACTGGCTGAGGGGTTGGTAGAGGTCGATACAGCTGGTTGGGCTGAAGGATGGGAAAAACTCAGTGGCCGAATCAAGGAAGGTTTTGAAGCGATTGCCAAAGAAATGGAAGAGCAAGGTGGGGGCAATGCCCTAGTCGTGAGCCACGGAATGACCATTGGAACCATTGTGTATCTGATTAATGGCATGCATCCGCATGGTCTCGATAATGGTAGCGTGACGATACTTGAATATGAGGACGGCCAGTTTAGCGTAGAAGTTGTCGGTGACAGTAGTTACCGACAACTAGGACGTGAGAAGATGGAGGAAGTCTCTATTTAATTAGTCTAGACTTGTTTGCAATGAACTAGGAATCTAGTAGGAATATCAAAATAAGAAAAAACAGCCGAAGTAATCCTTTCGGCTGTTTTTGATGGGGAAAACTAAAGTGTAATGCTATTGCTTTTAGAGATTTTCATAAACAAGAGCAAGGAACCTACTGTTAGAACAGTCAGGATAGTTGATAAGGCTGCGGCTACACCGTAATTCCCTCTGAGAACCTCTGTATAAATGGCTACAGTCATTGTTCTTGTTTTGACATTGTAGAGGAGGATAGAAGTAGAGAGTTCTGAAATCATTGTAACCCAAGATAGGATAGCTCCAGAAATAATACCAGATAGCATCATTGGAGTTGTAATCTTGGCAAAGGTATTGAGACGGCTACTTCCTAAGCTTTCAGCAGCTTCTTCAATACTTGGTGCTATTTGTTGCAAGCTAGCAACAGATGAGCGAATAGTATACGGTAATCTTCTGACAGATAGAGACATAATCAAGATGAAAGCAGTTCCTGTAATCATAAGAAATCCACTTCCAAATAGACCGGTATTGAAGGAAGAAATGAAGGCAATCCCTAGAACAGTTCCGGGTACAATATAAGGGACCATACTGAGGCTGTCAATTAAGTTTGTAAACAAATTCCGTTTTCTAACGGCTAGGTAGGAGATAAATGTTGCGAATAGGACAACTAGAACTAAGGCAATCAAAGGGATACGAATAGTATTGAAAATAGCAGATCCCATACGATTGAAAGCTACCTTGTAACTGTTTAGAGAATAACCTTTGACAAATACCATACCTGATGTTTTTAGGAAAGAAGTATAAATCAAGTAGACTTGAGGTAGAACAGAGAACAAGATAATTCCGTAGACTGTTGCATAAATGGCAGCCATTTTTCCTTTTGTAGTTTTTTTAGGCTCAATTGGATGGAGCGAATTCATGCTGAAACTGTAGCGGTTTGAGATGTATTTTTGGATAAGGAAGATTGCCAAGGCAATGATAATCGCCATAATTGCTAAAGCAGATGCAAAAGCAGAATTTCCTCCAACCTCGCTAATGAATTGGGTATAAATCAAGACGGGGAAAGTCCGATATCCTTCACCAATCAACATAGGCGTTCCAAAATCTGAGAATGCTCTCATAAACACAAGCAGGGCAGCAGCTAGTAAGGTTGGAACTAGGAGAGGTAAAACAACCGTTACGATACGCTTAAATCCGAAGGACCCCATGCTTTCAGCAGCTTCAAGTAGAGAATTGTCAATACTTTTCATTGTCCCAGCAACGTATAGAAATACCAGTGGGAATAGTTGCAGTGTAAAGACAAGTACAATTCCTTTGAATCCATAAATATCAATAGCTGGAAGATGAAGAGAATTTGTCAGGAATTTAGTAATGACCCCATTTCGTCCCAGCAAGAGAATCCAGGAGTAGGCTCCCACGAAAGGAGCTGACATGGAAGCAATGATAATCAATATTTGTAGAAATTTCTTTCCCTTGAAGTCATACATGGAAAAAAGATAAGCTAATAGGGTTCCTACAACTAAGGAAGTGACAGTAGCGGTAATGGAGACCTTGAAACTGTTGACAAGTGTCTCAGAGTAGTAAGCTTTACTAAAGAAAGTGACAAAATTAGCTAGTGAGAATTGTCCTTCATGTATGAGTGCTTGCTTGAGCACGGTAACGATAGGATAAACGAGAAAGACAAGATAGGTAAGAAAGATGAAGAAAGAGGAGGCTGTCCAAATATTTAGTTTTTTACGTTCCATGGTTGACTCCTTTTATCAGGTTTTGGGAACCATCTGCAGAAAAGACGTTTAATTTTTGAGTATTGATTCGTAGACGAATACGATCGCCTTTTTGTAGATCTTCTTCAAAAGTTGATTCTTCGCTAACCTGAATTTTTGAGGCAAAGCCTGTTTCAATGAAATACTCCGTATTTAGTCCAAGATAGACGCTATCGCTAATAGTTCCTTCAATATCTCCAGATTCATCTTTGATAAATTCTTCAGGACGAATGCTTACATGAATGGCTTGCTCCTCAGCCTGATCAAGAGCTGGCATTCGAAGAGCATAGCCATCTGAAAAGACGATATAAGCGCCGTCGCTCCGTTTTTCAAGAGTGGCAGGGATAATATTTGTGCGTCCGATAAAGGTAGCCACAAACTCATTAGCTGGTTTATGATAGAGTTCTTTTGGCCGACCGATTTGTTGAATCACCCCATCTTTCATAACAGCAATTTGGTCTGAAATAGCCATGGCTTCTTCTTGGTCGTGGGTCACATAAACGGTTGTAATTCCCACTTCGTGTTGGATTTCTCGAATGGCTTGACGCATATCCAAGCGAAGTTTGGCATCTAGATTACTAAGTGGCTCGTCCATGAGGAGAACACTTGGATTAACCGCTAAGGCACGTGCCAAAGCGACACGTTGTTGTTGTCCACCACTGAGTTTATCGGGCTTTCGATCCGCATATTGAGCAATTTGCATGAGTTCAAGATACTTGTTGGTTTGTTGAATCAATTCTTCTTTTGGAACCTTCTTTTGCTTAAGACCAAAAGCAACATTGTCTCGGACAGTCAAATGCGGGAAAATAGCGTAGTTTTGGAAAACCATCCCGATATTGCGTTTGCTGGGTTCCATATTATTGATTTTTGTATCATCGAAGTACAATTCTCCGCCTTCGATACTGTTGAAGCCTGCAATCATGCGAAGAAGAGTCGTTTTCCCACACCCTGAAGGACCAAGGATGGTAAAGAGGCTTCCTTTGGGAATAGTGACATTCAAGTTTTCAATAACAGGGACGTCGTGGTAGATTTTTTTGGCGTTAATAATTTTGATCTCACTCATAGTGAACCCCTTTTACTGTTTAGATTGGATATCTGTAAAAATGTCATTGTACTTTTTAAGAATAGTGGATTTGTTTTTAATGACATAATCTGAATCTTCGGTGGCAATCTTGATTTCTGTCATTGCCTTCATATTTTTATTGGTTTTAGCATTTTTACGAATAGGTCTGATTGTAGTTTCAGTTCCTAGCTTATCTTGGATTTCTTGAGAAAGGAGGAAATCGATAAATTTTTTAGCGTTTTCCATGTGTTTGGCATTTTTGACGATAGCCGCGTTACCAGGTAAAAAGACGGTACCTTCTTTTGGATAAATAACTTTTACATCAACTCCATCATTTAAGAGTTTTAAGGCAGGATCTTCATAGGTGAGTCCTACAGCCATTTCTCCATCGGCGACAGCTTTATAAACATTCGAAGAGCTAGATGCAATTTTTCCATCTACTAGGGTAAATAGATTTTTCACATAGGTCCAAGCTTGTTCATTTTCGTATCCACCTTGATCGACAAGCATGTTTGTTAATTGAGCAAAGGCACTTGAAGCGTTACTTGGATCAGCAGTAGCGATTTTTCCTTTTAATTTAGGATTGAGTAGATCATTGTAGCCTTCAATTTTAATATCTTTTGTAAGAGCTGAATTGGCAATGATAACACTGACATCCAGTGTATAAGGTGTGTAGAATCCTGTTTTATTTTGATATTCAGGGATTATCTGGTCGTTTTCTTGGGAAGTATAAGGTTCAAAAAGTTTTTCGTTAGAAGAGAAGAGGGCATAGGAGCCTCCGAAAATGACATCGGCTACAGGCGATTCTTTTTCAGCCTCAGCTTTTTTGAACAATTCACCAGTACTGGCTTGTACTAAGTCAACCTTAATACCATATTTTTCTTCGAAGGCTGGGATTGTTTCTTCGATAAGGTCTTCAGGGTTAGGCGAGTAGACAACCAAAGTGTTATCTGAATCTTTTTCAGCGCTAGTTTCTGTTTCTATAGGTGAAGAACATCCTGATAAAGAAAGGAATATCCAGCTACAAGAGAGAAAGAATAGTATTTTTTTCATAAGTATCTCCTTTTTTACGAACATTTTCTCTACCTAGATTGTTAATGTTTTTAAATTGTAGAGTTCTACAGGATATAATAAAAACCTTAAAGAAATCTAAAACGGGAAATATGAGTTAAAGACGCTAGGGGAAGAAAATACAAGAAACAAATAATTGATAGAAGTTAGCTCCAAATGAGGGCTAATTTTTATACTGCTACATAAGCTGGATTTGCGATTCGGTCTTTCTTGCCATCCAAGTCCAAAAGAACATTTCTCGTCTTTCAAATTCCCTCAAAAATGGTATAATAGTAACATCACAAAATTGGAGAGAGACCATGAGTTTTTACAATCATAAAGAAATTGAGCCTAAGTGGCAGGGCTACTGGGCAGAACATCATACATTTAAGACAGGAACAGATGCATCAAAACCGAAGTTTTATGCTCTTGATATGTTCCCTTATCCGTCTGGAGCGGGTCTGCACGTAGGACACCCAGAAGGCTACACAGCAACTGATATCCTCAGCCGTTACAAACGTGCGCAAGGCTACAATGTCCTTCACCCAATGGGATGGGATGCCTTTGGGTTGCCCGCAGAGCAATACGCTATGGATACGGGGAATGACCCAGCAGAATTTACAGCGGAAAACATTGCCAACTTCAAACGTCAAATCAATGCGCTTGGATTTTCTTATGACTGGGACCGTGAAGTTAACACAACAGATCCAAACTACTACAAGTGGACTCAGTGGATTTTCACTAAGCTTTACGAAAAGGGCTTGGCCTATGAAGCGGAAGTGCCAGTAAACTGGGTTGAAGAATTGGGAACTGCCATCGCCAACGAAGAGGTTCTTCCTGATGGAACTTCTGAGCGTGGTGGCTATCCTGTTGTCCGCAAACCAATGCGTCAATGGATGCTTAAAATTACAGCCTATGCAGAACGCTTGCTTAATGACTTGGATGAGTTGGATTGGCCAGAGTCTATCAAGGACATGCAACGCAACTGGATTGGTAAATCAACTGGTGCCAATGTAACCTTCAAAGTTAAGGGAACAGACAAGGAATTCACAGTCTTTACGACTCGTCCTGACACCCTTTTCGGTGCTACTTTCACTGTCTTGGCTCCTGAGCATGACTTGGTTGACGCCATCACAAGCCCAGAGCAAGCAGAGGCTGTAGCAGACTACAAACATCAAGCTAGTCTCAAGTCTGACTTGGCTCGTACCGACCTTGCTAAGGAAAAAACAGGAGTTTGGACTGGTGCTTATGCTATTAACCCTGTTAATGGCAAGGAAATTCCAATCTGGATTGCGGACTATGTTCTTGCTAGTTATGGAACAGGTGCTGTCATGGCTGTTCCTGCCCATGACCAGCGTGACTGGGAATTTGCCAACCAATTTGACCTTCCAATCGTAGAAGTACTTGAAGGTGGAAACGTAGCAGAAGCTGCCTACACAGAAGATGGACCTCATGTCAATTCAGACTTCCTAGATGGATTGAACAAAGAAGACGCTATTGCTAAGATTGTGGCTTGGTTGGAAGAAAAAGGCTGTGGACAAGAGAAGGTTACTTACCGTCTCCGCGACTGGCTCTTTAGCCGCCAACGTTATTGGGGTGAGCCAATTCCTATTATTCATTGGGAAGATGGAACTTCAACAGCTGTTCCTGAAAATGAATTGCCACTTGTCTTGCCTGTAACCAAGGACATCCGTCCTTCAGGTACTGGAGAAAGTCCGCTAGCTAACTTGACAGACTGGCTTGAAGTGACTCGTGAAGATGGCGTTAAGGGTCGTCGCGAGACCAACACAATGCCACAATGGGCAGGTTCAAGCTGGTACTACCTCCGCTATATTGACCCGCACAATACTGAGAAATTGGCCGATGAGGAGCTCCTCAAACAATGGTTGCCAGTAGATATCTACGTGGGTGGTGCAGAGCATGCCGTTCTTCACTTGCTTTATGCTCGTTTCTGGCACAAATTCCTCTATGACCTCGGTGTTGTTCCAACTAAGGAACCATTCCAAAAACTCTTTAACCAAGGGATGATTTTGGGAACCAGCTACCGTGACCACCGTGGGGCTCTTGTGGCGACTGACAAGGTTGAAAAACGTGACGGTTCCTTCTTCCATGTAGAAACAGGTGAAGAGTTAGAGCAAGCGCCAGCTAAGATGTCTAAATCGCTCAAGAACGTGGTTAACCCTGACGACGTAGTGGAACAATACGGTGCCGATACCCTTCGTGTTTATGAAATGTTTATGGGACCACTTGATGCTTCGATTGCTTGGTCAGAAGAAGGTCTGGAAGGAAGCCGTAAGTTCCTTGACCGTGTTTACCGCTTGATTACAAGTAAAGAAATCGTTGCGGAAAACAATGGTGCCCTTGACAAGGTTTATAACGAAACCGTTAAAGCTGTCACTGAGCAAATCGAGTCTATGAAATTCAACACAGCCATTGCCCAACTTATGGTCTTTGTTAACGCTGCTAATAAGGAAGACAAACTCTATGTGGACTACGCCAAAGGCTTTATCCAATTAATTGCCCCATTTGCACCTCACTTGGCAGAAGAACTCTGGCAAACTGTTGCAGCGACAGGTGAATCAATCTCTTACGTGGCTTGGCCAACATGGGACGAAAGTAAATTGGTTGAAGACGAAATCGAAATCGTTGTCCAAATCAAAGGGAAAGTCCGTGCTAAACTCATGGTCGCTAAAGACCTATCACGCGAAGAATTGCAAGAAATTGCTCTGGCTGACGAAAAAGTCAAAGCAGAAATTGACGGTAAGGAAATCGTGAAAGTGATTGCGGTGCCTAACAAACTCGTTAATATCGTCGTTAAATAACGAGTTTATTAGCTCTATCTGCCACCTTCAATAGTCCACTGGACTATTGAAGCCAACTAAACTCGTTAAATATCGTTGTGAAATAAGATAGGAATCCTTCAGAGTAGAATCTGGAGGATTTTTTATTTGACAGGAAGTTTCTGTTTTGTTAATATGATTAACAAAGGAAAGAAAGATTATGGATAAAAAAGAATTTATTGCATTTAATAATCGTTTCAATAGATTTATTTTAGCGTTTGATCAGTTAAAAAAAAATCAACATAAAAGTGGTGTTGACAAATCCGTTACGTTGAATGAGGTACATTTGATTGTTGCGATTGGGAAAAATCAGCCCTTAAATCTAGTAAAATTATCTGAATTATTAGAAGTTTCAAGAAGTGCAATAACTCAAAGTGTTAGGAGATTGATTCAAAAAAATTTAGTTGTTTTTGATTTTGACCCGAATAATGGGAAAAATAAATATTTGAGATTATCTGAAAAAGGCATCGAAATTTTTAAAATCCATAAGGAGCAACAAGCATATATTGAAAAATCAATCTTTTCAGTTTTAAACAACTATAGTGAGGTGGAACTTAAAACAGTTGTGAAATTGATGGATGATATTGAAAAGGTGTGGGGAGAATTACCGTGGTAAAAGTCACGGTAAATTTCAAATATAATTGTTAAGCGAGTTAACAAAAAGGAGAAGATATGACTGTAAACATAGAACTGATTTCACAAACAGATTTAGCAGATGAATCTTTTTATATTGCTATCAATGGTTTAGAACCAAGGGCAATGTATTGTGTAGAAATGTACCTGTCTGATTATTACTGTATAAATGCTCCCTTGCTTTTAGATCATGATGTTATATGGAAATCAACCGCAATTTTTTTATCTGGTCAGGACGGTATGATTGATACCTCTCAGACAGCATCTATTTCGGGATCTTATAAAGGGGTTTCAGAAATGGGATTATTCTTTAATGCGAAACCGTTGAAGAATAGGAAAAGGAGATTACCGAGTTCTCTTGATAGAATTCCATTACGAGATTGTTTTGGTGTTGAAATTAAAATCAAGCTGGGGAAAGATGTGGTCGCGGAGCAAAGTTTCGTAAGGCGTTATATGAATCTAGGAGTAAGATATCAAGATATCTATGACAAGCATTTTCAAGGTCGATTATTCTATGATGAAAAGTTAAGAAGGGCGCCAGCCGTGATTATTGTTAGCGGTAGTGAGGGAAGAATTGAAAAAGCTCAGAATATTGCCCAACTTTTATCTTCAAGAGGCTATATTTGTCTTGCAATAGCTTATTTTGGTTTAGAGGGATTATCTCAAAATTTAGAACGAATTCCGATAGAATGTCTGGAAGAGGCGAAAGATTTTCTATACCATCATCCTCAAGTTGATAATACAAAAATAGGAATATATGGTCGCTCTAAAGGAGCAGAGCTTGTTCTGGCTGGACAAAGTATTTTGGAAGATGTGCAATGTTTGGTACTCAATTCCCCCTCAAATGTAATATTTGAGGGAATAAAGGGAAAACTAAACTCTCATTCATCTTCTTGGACATATTTGCAAAAAGAACTTCCGTATCAAAAATTTCAGTTAGGAAATTATTTGTTAAACAAGTTTTTTGGAAAACACATTCCTGAAGATAGTAGGGCTCAGATTGATGTGAGTAAAATTGCCTCTCCTTTATTATTACTAGGAAGTGATGTTGATGAAATATGGAATGCATCATCCGCGATAGATGATATTATTTCACAATATAAAGGGGAATCCATTTTGTTTAAAAAATATCATGAAACAGGGCATATGTTGACGATTGCTTATCAACCGAATCATCGTTATCGAAAAGATTGGCGCTTATTAATGAAAGAAAGTGTAGACTCATGGTTTGCCACGATAAATTATTTTGATACACATCTGAAAAATTTGTAGATAGTGCTGAACCGTACTATAATAGTCCCAACTAAGATAAAAACACAGTTCTGGTTGGTAGTCCAGTCTAAAAAAGCAATTGTTCAAACAAGAGAGATTTGAACTCAAACAGTAAAAACGTAGAGAGAAGCATAAGGGACATTAACTCACTCGTTCCCATATTTGATTATTCCTCCATAAAGTGGATGGATGATTTTTATAAGAGGAGTTTGCATTATTGAATAGAAAACCAAGTGTTTCCTAAAATTTTCATTGAGATATGTTATACTATATTCAATAAGTGAATAAGGAGAAAGCTATGCCAGTAAATGAATATGATCAGATGATTGGGGAGTCAATGGAAGGTTATACACCGGGCGAATTGCCTTCTATTGGTTTCTTAGAAGGGCGTTATGCTAGGGTAGAGGCTCTTTCGGTGGAAAAGCATGCGGATGATTTATTAGCTGTTTATGGTCCAGATACTCCGCGGGAGATGTGGACTTACCTCTTTCAGGAACCAGTGGCAGATATGGAGGAGCTGGTTAGCCTTTTAAATCAGATGTTGGCTCGTAAGGATCGCTTTTACTATGCAATTATAGACAAGGAAACTGGTAAGGCTTTGGGAACATTTTCTCTCATGCGCATTGACCAGAATAATCGAGTGATAGAAGTGGGAGCGGTCACTTTTTCTCCAGAACTCAGGGGAACACGAATAGGGACAGAAGCTCAGTATCTCTTGGCACGTTATGTTTTTGAGGAGCTTAACTATCGTCGCTACGAATGGAAATGTGATTCTCTTAATCTGCCATCCAGACGAGCTGCGGAGCGTTTGGGATTTGTTTATGAAGGAACCTTCCGCCAGGCAGTCGTTTATAAGGGGCGTACTAGGGATACGGATTGGTTGTCTATGATTGATAAGGACTGGCCTCAAGTCAAAGCTCGATTGGAAGCATGGTTGGCTCCTGAAAATTTTGATAAAAATGGACGGCAGTACAAGAGCTTGAGAGAGTTTTAAGAGGTGTTGACATGATCACTATTAAAAAGCAAGAATTTGTCAAGCTAGAGGATGTTTTGCATCTCTATCAGGCTGTCGGTTGGACAAATTATACCGATCAATCAGAGATGCTGGAGCAGGCCTTATCTCATTCATTAGCGATTTATGTGGCGCTTGATGATGATACTGTGGTGGGCTTGATTCGTTTGGTTGGAGATGGATTCTCATCAGTACTGGTTCAGGATTTAATCGTTTTACCTATCTATCAGCGTCAAGGGATTGGTAGTGCCCTAATGAAAGAGGTTTTAGAGGATTACAAAGATGTCTATCAAGTTCAGCTGGTGACAGAAGAGACAGAAAGAACCTTGGGCTTCTATCGTTCTATGGGCTTTGAAATCTTATCCACCTATAATTGTATAGGAATGACTTGGATGAATCGAGAAAAATAATAAAATTTGTTTTTTATTAAGCAAAATTTAAGGATGGTCTAGTATTATATAGTCATTAAATAAAGACCTCCTAACTTTATTTAATGAAATCCTAAAACTTTTTTCATCATAATCTCCTAATGAAGCCACCCAATCAGGTGGCTTTTTTCGTGGATAGGTGATGGTGATAGATTTTTTTTGCAAAATAGTAAAATTTGAGAAAAGTTAAGCTAGTTTTAAGCTTTGTCTTGTATCATATAGTTATTAAATAAAGACCTCCTAACTTTATTTAATAAAATCCTAAACTTTTCTTTTTCATAATAATCTCCCTTAACTCCACCCAATCAGGTGGAGTTTTTTGGCTCTATTTCAGGATTTTGGGGACTATTCTAAAAATCATTTTCCGATATTTTTCGGATTTTGGTCGGGGAATTGGCGGGGACTTTTTTTAGCGAATATGACTAATAAATAGGTCTGTTGTCGCTTCAGCTACTTCAAACTCAATTTGATTGTAAGTGACTGTTAATTGAAGGACTGGAACTGCTGTAATAATGTTCTTGGTTGTCGAGGAGTGAGTCATCATATTGTTGTACAGCGGTTAAAGCTTGCGAAGCTGAGAATGTAAATCTTTGACGAAATGTGTGAACTGTGGGATAATGAAAGAGAATTAAGTATTGTGTCTATATCATAGGCTAGAAAAGACCCCAAGCTCACGTCCAAATAAGCTTGGGGTCTTTTTTGACACTATTTGTCCTTGTTTAGCCATTTATCGACTAGCCGAAGAACGACACCGACCACAATCGGTTCGATGATAGTTTTAAGGATTAGTTCCATCATGGGCTATCTCACCTCCTTTCGTAGGCGGTGTAGCAGTGCCGTAGAATGTTATACCACATAGGTGCTAAACTCTGGAGTCACCCAATCAGGTGGCTTTTTTGTTTGTGGCTTGGTTTTTTGATATAATAGAGCCATGAGTAGAATTTTAGATAATGAGATAATGGGGGACGAGGAGTTAGTAGAACGCACGCTCCGTCCTCAGTATTTACGTGAATATATTGGGCAGGATAAGGTCAAGGACCAGCTTCAAATCTTTATAGAAGCTGCCAAAATGCGGGATGAAGCGCTGGATCATGTGCTTTTATTTGGCCCTCCAGGCTTGGGAAAAACGACCATGGCTTTTGTTATTGCCAATGAACTAGGTGTCAATCTCAAGCAGACTTCGGGTCCAGTCATTGAAAAAGCCGGTGATTTGGTAGCGATTTTGAATGACTTAGAGCCTGGGGATGTTCTCTTTATTGATGAGATTCATCGTTTGCCAATGTCAGTGGAAGAGGTGCTTTATAGTGCCATGGAGGACTTCTACATTGATATCATGATTGGGGCTGGTGAAGGCAGTCGCAGTGTTCATTTGGAGTTGCCACCTTTCACTTTGATTGGTGCGACGACTCGGGCTGGTATGCTCTCAAATCCGCTACGGGCACGTTTTGGAATTACAGGTCACATGGAGTATTATGCCCATGCTGACTTGACGGAAATTGTTGAGCGGACGGCAGATATTTTTGAGATGGAAATCACTCATGAGGCAGCATCTGAATTAGCCCTACGTAGTCGTGGAACCCCTCGTATTGCCAATCGTCTCCTCAAACGCGTGCGCGATTTTGCCCAGATTATAGGGAATGGGGTTATCGATGATCTTATTACTGATAAGGCTTTGACTATGCTGGATGTTGACCATGAAGGTCTGGACTATGTGGACCAGAAAATCCTTCGCACCATGATTGAGATGTACGGTGGTGGTCCTGTTGGTCTAGGAACTCTTTCTGTTAACATAGCAGAAGAGCGTGAGACAGTTGAAGACATGTATGAGCCCTACTTGATTCAAAAAGGTTTTATCATGCGGACACGTTCTGGACGGGTGGCGACTGCTAAGGCATATGAGCATTTAGGGTATGAATATATTGAAAAATAAGGCTGAAATTTTAGACTCTTTCAGAGAAAATCCGGATATGATGGCTATTTTGACTATCATCCGAAACCTTGGTCTGAAAGATTCTTGGTTGGCAGCAGGTTCTGTCAGAAATTTTATCTGGAATCTCTTGTCAGAGAGACCAGCATTTGATCTTGAAACAGATGTAGATGTGATTTTCTTTGATCCGGATATTTCTTATGAGGAAACCTTGTTCCTAGAGAAAAAGTTGAGAGCGGATTTTCCTCAGTATCAGTGGGAATTGAAAAATCAGGTCTATATGCACCAGCACAGCCCTCATACTGCTCCCTATAGCAGCTCTTGTGATGCTATGAGTAAGTATCCAGAACGATGTACGGCTGTTGGACTGCGCTTGAATGAAAAATCCGTTTTGGAACTCTTTACTCCATACGGTTTGGAGGATATTTTGAATTTTCAAGTTCGTCCAACTCCTCATTTTTTAGAGAATCAAGACCGAATGGTTCTCTATCGAACACGTCTATCCAAGAAAAATTGGCAGGAGAAATGGAAAAATTTGATTTTAAAAAATACTTAAGGAAACTTTAAGCTAGGAAGTGTATACTAAGTCCATAAGTTAAGAAGACCTTAACTTAAACTCCTAAAACTTTTTCATAATAATCTCCCTATAAAAAATAGAGTCGCCCAATCAGGCGGCTTATTTTTTTGAAAAATGGGCTTGGTGCCTGAGAATAATACTCAATGAAAATCAAAGAGCAAACTAGGAAGCTAGCCGCTGGCTGTACTTGAGTACGGCAAGGTGAAGCTGACGTGGTTTGAAGAGATTTTCGAAGAGTATAAATAGCTTAGTGATAGAAGAAAATAGGGGAATATGGTATAATGAAACGATAGATTTTTGAATAGGAATAAGATCATGTTTGGATTTTTTAAGAAAGATAGGGCTGTGGAAGTAGAGGTTCCGACACAGGTTCCTGCTCATATCGGCATCATCATGGATGGCAATGGCCGTTGGGCTAAAAAACGTATGCAACCGCGAGTTTTCGGACATAAGGCGGGTATGGAAGCATTGCAAACTGTGACCAAGGCAGCCAACAAACTAGGCGTTAAGGTTATTACGGTCTATGCTTTTTCTACAGAAAACTGGACTCGTCCAGATCAGGAAGTCAAGTTTATCATGAACTTGCCAGTAGAGTTTTATGATAATTATGTCCCGGAATTGCATGCGAATAATGTTAAGATTCAAATGATTGGGGAAACGGACCGCCTGCCTAAGCAAACCTTTGAAGCTCTGACCAAGGCTGAGGAATTAACTAAGAACAACACAGGTTTGATTCTTAATTTTGCCCTCAACTATGGTGGACGTGCTGAGATTACACAGGCTCTTAAGTTGATTTCCCAGGATGTGTTAGATGCCAAAATCAACCCAGGTGACATCACAGAGGAATTGATTGGCAACTATCTCTTCACCCAGCATTTGCCTAAGGACTTACGAGACCCAGACTTGATTATCCGTACCAGTGGAGAATTGCGTTTGAGCAATTTCCTTCCATGGCAAGGAGCCTATAGTGAGCTCTATTTTACGGATACCTTATGGCCTGATTTTGACGAGGCGGCCTTACAGGAAGCCATTCTTGCCTACAATCGTCGTCATCGCCGATTTGGAGGAGTTTAGGAGGAAATATGACACAGGATTTACAGAAAAGAACCTTGTTTGCAGGGATTGCCCTGGCTATTTTCCTACCAATTTTAATGATTGGGGGACTCTTGCTTCAGATAGCAATTGGAATCATAGCCATGCTAGCCATGCATGAACTTTTGAAGATGAGAGGTCTAGAGACCATGACGATGGAGGGCCTCTTGACCCTCTTTGCAACCTTTGCTTTGACCATTCCCTTGGAGAATTATCTGACTTTTTTACCAGTTGATGGGAATGTGGTTGCTTATAGTGTGTTGATTTCAATCATGTTAGGAACGACTGTTTTTAGCAAGTCCTATACGATTGAGGACGCTGTTTTCCCTCTTGCTATGAGTTTCTATGTAGGCTTTGGATTTAATGCTTTACTAGATGCTCGCGTTGCAGGTTTAGATAAGGCTCTATTGGCCTTGTGTATCGTCTGGGCTACCGACAGTGGTGCCTATCTTGTAGGAATGAACTATGGTAAACGAAAATTAGCTCCGACAGTTTCTCCAAATAAAACCTTTGAGGGTGCCTTGGGTGGTATTTTAGGTGCTATTTTAGTAACCATCATCTTTATGATGTTTGACAGAACAGTTGCTCTTCCGTATGGAATTTACAAGATGTCAGTCTTTGCTATTTTCTTTAGCATTGCTGGACAATTTGGTGATTTACTAGAAAGTTCGATCAAGCGTCACTTTGGTGTCAAGGATTCTGGGAAATTTATCCCTGGACATGGTGGTGTTTTGGATCGTTTCGATAGTATGTTACTTGTATTTCCAATTATGCACTTGTTTGGACTCTTTTAATCAAAAGACGGAGGAAATACTATGCTCGGAATTTTAACCTTTATTCTGGTTTTTGGGATTATTGTAGTGGTGCACGAGTTCGGACACTTCTACTTTGCCAAGAAATCAGGGATTCTAGTGCGTGAATTTGCCATCGGTATGGGACCCAAAATCTTTGCTCACATTGGCAGGGATGGAACGGCTTATACCATTCGAATCTTGCCTCTGGGTGGCTACGTTCGTATGGCAGGTTGGGGTGATGATACAACTGAAATCAAGACAGGAACTCCTGTCAGTTTGACGCTTACTGATGATGGTAAGGTTAAACGCATCAATCTTTCAGGTAAAAAATTAGATCAAACAGCCCTCCCTATGCAGGTGACCCAGTTTGACTTTGAAGACAAGCTTTTCATCAAGGGCTTGGTTCTGGAAGAAGAAAAAACATTTGCAGTGGATCACGATGCAACGGTTGTGGAAGCAGATGGAACTGAGGTTCGGATTGCACCTTTAGATGTTCAATATCAAAATGCGACTATCTGGGGGAAACTCATTACTAATTTTGCAGGCCCTATGAACAACTTTATCTTAGGGGTTGTTGTTTTCTGGATTTTAATCTTCATGCAGGGTGGTGTCAGAGATGTCGATACCAACCAGTTCCATATTATGCCCCAAGGGGCCTTGGCTAAGGTGGGAGTACCAGAAACGGCACAAATTACCAAAATTGGCTCACATGAGGTTAGCAACTGGGAAAGTTTGATTCAGGCTGTGGAATCAGAAACCAAAGATAAGACGGCCCCGACCTTGGATGTGACTATTTCTGAAAATGGTAGTGACAAACAAGTCACTGTTAGTCCGGAAGAAAGTCAAGGCCGTTACCTTCTAGGTGTTCAACCGGGGATTAAGTCAGATTTTGTATCTATGTTTGTAGGTGGTTTTACAACTGCTGCTGACTCGGCCCTACGAATTCTATCAGCTCTGAAAAATCTGATTTTCCAACCGGATTTGAACAAGCTAGGTGGACCTGTTGCCATCTTTAAGGCAAGTAGTGATGCTGCTAAAAATGGAATTGAGAATGTCTTGTACTTCTTGGCAATGATTTCCATCAATATCGGGATTTTTAATCTTATTCCGATTCCAGCTCTGGATGGTGGTAAGATTGTGCTCAATATCCTAGAAGCCATCCGCCGAAAACCATTGAAACAAGAAATTGAAACCTATGTCACCTTGGCTGGAGTGGTCATCATGGTTGTCTTGATGATTGCTGTGACTTGGAATGACATCATGCGACTCTTTTTTAGATAATCGAGGAATATTATGAAACAAAGTAAAATGCCTATCCCAACGCTTCGCGAAATGCCAAGCGATGCTCAAGTTATCAGCCATGCTCTTATGTTGCGAGCTGGCTATGTTCGTCAAGTATCTGCAGGTGTTTATTCTTACCTACCACTTGCCAACCGTGTGATTGAAAAAGCTAAAAACATCATGCGCCAAGAATTCGACAAGATTGGTGCCGTTGAGATGTTGGCTCCTGCCCTTCTCAGTGCAGAATTGTGGCGCGAATCAGGTCGTTACGAAACTTATGGTGAGGATCTTTACAAACTAAAAAACCGTGAAAAATCAGACTTTATCCTAGGTCCAACTCACGAAGAAACCTTTACAGCTATTGTTCGTGATTCTGTTAAGTCTTACAAGCAATTGCCACTTAACCTTTACCAAATCCAACCTAAGTATCGTGATGAAAAACGCCCACGTAATGGACTTCTCCGTACACGTGAGTTTATCATGAAGGATGCTTACAGTTTCCACGCTAACTATGATAGCTTGGACAGTGTTTACGATGAGTACAAGGCTGCTTATGAGCGTATTTTCACTCGTAGTGGTTTAGACTTCAAGGCTATCATTGGTGACGGTGGAGCCATGGGTGGTAAGGATAGCCAAGAATTTATGGCCATTACACCTGCTCGTACAGACCTTGACCGCTGGGTTGTCTTGGACAAGTCAGTTGCCTCATTTGATGAAATTCCTGCAGAAGTGCAAGAAGAAATCAAGGCAGAATTGCTTAAATGGATGGTTTCTGGTGAGGATACCATTGCTTACTCAAGTGAGTCTAGCTATGCGGCTAACTTGGAAATGGCAACAAACGAGTACAAACCAAGCAACCGTGTTGTCGCTGAAGAAGAAGTAACTCGTGTTGCAACGCCAGATGTTAAATCAATCGATGAAGTTGCAGCCTTCCTCAATGTTCCAGAAGAACAAACAATTAAAACCCTCTTCTACATGGCAGATGGTGAGCTTGTTGTAGCCCTTCTAGTTGGAAATGACCAACTCAATGAAGTTAAGTTGAAAAACCACTTGGGAGCAGATTTCTTTGACGTTGCAAGTGAAGAAGAAGTGGCAAATGTTGTTCAAGCAGGATTTGGTTCACTTGGCCCAGTTGCTTTGCCAGAGAATATTAAAATTATTGCAGATCGTAAAGTGCAAGATGTTCGCAATGCAGTTGTCGGTGCTAACGAAGATGGCTACCACTTGACTGGTGTGAACCCAGGTCGTGATTTTACTGCAGAATATGTGGATATCCGTGAAGTTCGTGAGGGTGAAATTTCTCCAGACGGACAAGGTGTCCTTAACTTTGCGCGTGGTATCGAAATTGGTCACATCTTCAAACTCGGTACTCGCTATTCGGCAAGCATGGGGGCAGATGTTTTGGATGAAAATGGTCGTGCTGTGCCAATTATCATGGGATGTTATGGTATTGGTGTCAGCCGTCTCCTTTCAGCAGTGATGGAGCAACACGCTCGCCTCTTTGTTAACAAAACGCCAAAAGGTGAATACCGTTATGCTTGGGGAATCAACTTCCCTAAAGAATTGGCACCATTTGATGTGCACTTGATTACTGTCAATGTCAAGGATGAAGAAGCGCAAGCCTTGACAGAAAAGCTTGAAGCAAGCTTGATGGGAGCTGGTTACGAAGTCTTGACAGATGACCGTAACGAACGTGTCGGAGTCAAATTCAGTGATAGCGACTTGATTGGATTGCCAATCCGTATCACTGTTGGGAAGAAAGCGGCCGATGGCATCGTAGAAGTTAAGATTAAAGCGACTGGTGATACTATCGAAGTTCATGCAGATAACGTGCTTGAAACGCTTGAAATTCTCAGCAAGAAATAAAAACTATAATCAGAAGAAAAACAAGGAAAAAATGTAACTAGTTTTTACCTTGTTTTTTCTGTATAATGGGAAAAATGAGTAGATAAAGAGGTAAATGTATGCTAAGATTTCCAAAGGATTTTGTCTGGGGATCCTCTACTTCTGGACCACAAACAGAAGGACGTGTAGCTGGTGACGGTAAGGGAGATAATCTCTGGGATTATTGGTACCAAGTGGAGCCAAATCGTTACTATAATGGGATTGGTCCAGATAAAACATCAACCTTTTATGAAAACTGGGAAAAGGATATTGAGCTACTGTTAGAGACTGGTCATACGGCCTTTCGGACTTCTATTCAGTGGTCACGGATTTTTCCACAAGGGCGTGGAAAAGTCAATGCTCAAGGTGTGGATTTCTATCGTAAGGTTTTTGAGGCTATTAAGGCTAAGGGGATTCGTCTTTTAGTCAATCTTTATCATTTTGATTTGCCTTTTGCCCTTCAAGAGGATGGTGATGGTTGGGAAAATAAGGCGACTGTTTCAGCCTATGAAGACTATGCTCGTTTTTGTTTTGAGATTTATGGAGATTTAGTGGATCAATGGATTACCTTTAACGAGCCCATCGTTCCAGTAGAATTTGGCTATTTTTACGATGCCCATTATCCACATAAGGTGGATGCAGAGGCAGCCGTTAAAGTAGCTTATCATACACAATTGGCCAGCAGTCGGGCGGTTAAGGCTTGTCATGAACTTTTGCCAGATTCCAAGATTGGGATTGTCTTAAACTTGACACCGGCTTATCCACGTAGCCAGCATCCTGCTGATGTCAAGGCTGCTAATATTGCGGACCTTTTTCAGGCCCAATCTTTCTTAGATCCGTCTGTTTTGGGGACTTATCCACAGGAGTTGGTAGAAATCTTACATGAATACGGTCTCTTGCCTGATGCTACAGAGGAGGAGTTGGATATCATTCGTGACAATACTGTGGACTTCCTTGGTGTCAACTACTATCAACCTTTGCGTGTTATGGCTCCTCGATTTGCGAAGCATCCAGAGAGTCCTCTTTTGCCAGAACATTTTTATGAGCCTTATGTGATGCCTGGACGTAAAATCAATCCTCATCGTGGCTGGGAGATTTATGAGCAAGGGATTTATGACATTGCCCAAAATATCAAGGAAAATTATGGTAATATCGAGTGGATGTTGACAGAGAATGGTATGGGTGTTGAAGGGGAAGAAAAATTCCGTGAGAATGGAATGATTCAAGATGATTACCGTATTGACTTTGTAAAAGGTCATCTTCGCGAACTTCACCGTGCCATTGAAGACGGAGCCAATTGTAAGGGCTACTTGATTTGGACCTTTATCGATTGCTGGTCATGGCTCAATAGCTATAAAAATCGCTATGGCTTGGTCGAATTAGACTTGGAAACGCAAGAACGTCGTCTGAAGAAATCAGGGCACTGGTTCAAGGAATTAAGCGATAATAATGGATTTTAAAAAGGACTCTGACTGATTATCCTAATTGGTCAGAGTCTTTTGCTAACAGGAGCGTAATTTGAACTATACCAATTTTTACTCTTGACAAGTGAAAGAAACAAGTATATACTGTTTTTGCTGATTCTATAAAAGAGGAA
This sequence comes from Streptococcus mitis, assembly GCA_946190205.1. Taxonomy (GTDB): domain Bacteria; phylum Bacillota; class Bacilli; order Lactobacillales; family Streptococcaceae; genus Streptococcus; species Streptococcus mitis_DI. Next base: position 95,275 of record CAMHZO010000006.1, read on the forward strand.
TTAGACTATACCAATTTTAAGGAGAAAGCACAGCTGGTCTGTGTCGTATATACTATGTGTGGAATTGTTGGTGTTGTTGGAAACACAAATGCAACTGATATTTTGATTCAAGGGCTTGAAAAGCTCGAATACCGTGGCTATGATTCTGCGGGGATTTTTGTCCTAGGTGGTGCTGAAAACCACTTGGTGAAGGCTGTTGGTCGTATCGCAGAATTGTCTGCTAAGACAGCTGGTGTTGAGGGGACAACGGGTATCGGACATACTCGTTGGGCTACTCACGGAAAACCAACGGAAGACAATGCTCACCCACATCGCTCTGAGACTGAACGTTTTGTTTTGGTGCACAATGGGGTCATTGAGAACTACCTTGAAATCAAGGAAGAATACCTTGTAGGTCACCACTTTAAGGGGCAAACAGATACTGAAATCGCTGTTCACTTGATTGGAAAATTTGCGGAAGAAGAAGGTCTCTCTGTTCTTGAAGCCTTCAAAAAAGCTCTTCACATCATCCGTGGTTCTTATGCTTTTGCCTTGGTTGACTCACAAGATCCTGAAGTCATCTACGTAGCTAAAAATAAATCACCACTCTTGATTGGTCTTGGTGAAGGTTATAACATGGTATGCTCAGATGCTATGGCTATGATTCGTGAAACCAACCAATACATGGAAATTCATGACCAAGAGTTGGTAATCGTCAAGGCGGATAGCGTGGAAGTTCAAGACTATGATGGTAATAGTCGTGAGCGCGCTAGCTACACTGCTGAGCTAGACTTATCTGATATCGGTAAGGGAACTTATCCTTACTACATGCTCAAGGAAATCGATGAGCAACCAACGGTTATGCGTAAACTCATCCAAGCCTACACAGATGATGCTGGTCAAGTTGTCGTAGACCCAGCCATCATCCAGGCTGTTCAAGACGCAGACCGTATCTACATTCTTGCAGCTGGAACATCTTACCACGCAGGATTTGCTTCTAAGAAGATGTTGGAAGAATTGACAGATACACCAGTTGAACTTGGAATCTCATCTGAGTGGGGCTACGGTATGCCACTTCTCAGCAAGAAACCACTCTTCATCTTTATCAGCCAATCTGGTGAAACAGCGGATAGTCGTCAAGTTTTGGTCAAGGCTAATGAAATGGGAATTCCAAGCTTGACAGTGACAAATGTTCCAGGTTCAACCCTCTCACGTGAAGCCAACCATACCATGCTCCTTCATGCAGGTCCTGAAATTGCCGTAGCATCAACAAAGGCCTATACAGCACAAATTGCAGCCCTTGCTTTCCTTGCAAAAGCTGTTGGAGAAGCAAATGGAAATGCCAAAGCGCAAGCCTTTGATTTGGTGCATGAGTTGTCAATTGTAGCTCAGTCTATTGAATCAACTCTTTCAGAGAAAGAAACCATTGAAGCCAAGGTTCGTGAGCTTCTTGAAACAACTCGCAATGCTTTTTATATTGGGCGTGGTCAAGATTACTACGTAGCCATGGAAGCAAGTCTCAAACTCAAAGAAATTTCTTACATCCAGTGTGAAGGCTTTGCGGCAGGAGAGCTCAAGCACGGAACTATTGCCTTGATTGAAGAGGGAACGCCTGTCTTGGCTCTCTTGTCAGATCCAGTCCTTGCCAACCACACTCGTGGAAATATCCAAGAGGTGGCAGCCCGTGGTGCCAAGGTTCTCACTATTGCAGAAGAAAATGTTGCTAAAGAGACAGATGATATCGTCCTTACGACTGTACACCCTTACCTCTCACCAATTTCAATGGTCGTGCCAACGCAATTAGTCGCTTACTTTGCAACACTCCACCGTGGGCTTGATGTGGACAAACCACGTAACCTTGCTAAGTCAGTAACGGTAGAATAAGCTTAAAAAGTCTAGTTATCTAGGCTTTTTCTTGTGAGCAAATCGGTTGCTTGTACTCAAGATTCGTGTTAGAATAATTTTTCAAAATGAAGGACCGGAATAGACAAGGAGAATCACTGTGGTAGAATTGGGAATTTCAACATTTGGAGAAACAACGGAGCTTGAAGGGACTGGGCAAACTTACAGTCATGCTGAACGCATTCGCCAGTTGCTGGCAGAGATTGAACTGGCTGACAAGGTTGGTTTGGATGTGTATGGGATTGGTGAGCACCATCGAGCGGATTTTGCGATATCTGCGCCAGAGATTGTTCTGGCAGCTGGGGCAGTCAATACCAAGAAGATTCGTTTGACCAGTCCAGTCAGCATTCTCTCAAGTATGGATCCGATTCGATTGTTCCAACAATATGCCACTATCGATGCTTTGTCAAATGGACGTGCGGAGATTATGGCCGGAAGGGGTTCTTTCACGGAATCATTTCCTCTGTTTGGATATGATTTGAAAGACTACGAAGCCCTTTTTGATGAGAAATTAGACTTGCTCCAGTTAGTCAATGAAAGGACTAAGTTAGACTGGAAAGGTCGCTTGACCCAAACAATCTCTGGCAAAGAAGTTTATCCTCGTCCAGTTCAGGACAAATTGCCCTTGTGGATAGCGACAGGTGGTCATGTCGAATCAACTGTGAAGATTGCTCAGGCAGGCCTACCGATTGTCTATGCCATTATTGGTGGTAATCCGCGTTATTTTAAAAAGTTGATTCAGGCTTATCGTGAGATTGGGAGCGAAGCGGGTCATGCCAGTCAGGAGCTAAAGGTCGGGGCCCATTCTTGGGGTTGGATTGCTGAAGATGGCGAGCAGGCGGTGAAAGATTATTTCCATCCAACCAAGCAAGTGGTGGATGCTATTTCCAAAGACCGTCCGCACTGGCAGGAATTGCGTTATGAGCAATATTTGGAGCAAGTTGGGCCAAATGGTGCTATGTTTGTGGGCAATCCAGATCAGGTGGCCGAAAAATTGATTCGTATGATTGAAGACTTAGGTTTGGACCGCTTCATGCTCCATCTACCGCTTGGTTCCATGCCCCATGACCAGGTTCTGAGAGCTATTGAACTATTCGGAATGCAAGTGGCACCCAAAGTACGGGAATACTTTGCCATGAAAGAGGCTTAATAAAAAATCCTAATCAGGCTGATAAAAAATCTATATAACAACTATTTTAAAAAAGCAATAAACAAAAAAGAATCTCTGAAAAGCTAGTAAAATCAAGCTTTCCAGAGATTTTTTCGTTATTGATATAAACAATATCAATCAAGTCGATAGTCAATATATATTGGGAAAAGGTCAAAAGGAGTGGTAAGATGGTTTCAATCCAAATGGAAGGAGAAAAGTATGACAAGTAAAAGAGAGCTAGTTTTTAAAGCCATCCGAGGAGAAGAGGTGGAACGAGTTCCTGTAGGCTTTTGGTTTCATTTTGTAACACTGGAGGAAAAAGGGCAAGGTTTAAATAACCCACGTATCTTTCAAAAAAGTGTAGAGGGACATCGGAAGTACGTTGAAAGAATTCATCCTGATTTTGTCAAAATGATGAGTGACGGATTTTTCATTTATCCAAGTAATGTCTACAGTCCTTTGGTTTCAAGTATTCAGGAGCTGGCTTCTATTGAGTCGATTGGTGAAAACCATCCTTGGATTCAGCAACAAGTAGAAGTGGTAGAAGCTATTCGAGCAACCTTCACTGAGGACATTGCTTCATTCTACAATATCTTTTCTCCGATTTCCTACCTGAAACGTTGGTTTCGTACAGAGACTTCTAGAGGTGATAAGGAGGTTGCTAATCTATTACTCGAAAATCCAGAGCTATTCAGGGAGATTTTAGATGTAATAGCTGAGGATATCGCAATCCTAACCAAGGCAATCATTCAGGATTGTGGAGCAGATGGGATTTACCTCAGTACACAAGAAATTCAGGATGAGCGCATCACAGCAGAATTGTATCAGACCTATATTGAGCCAAGCAACATAAAGGTTTTAGAAGCTGCTAATCAGGCAGGTGGGGTCAATATCCTGCATATCTGCGGTTTCCAAGGTGCCAGTAACAATGTGACTATTTTCAAAGATTATCCAGCCCAAGTTTTCAATTGGGCAACCCACCATGAAGCAGTCAGCTTACCTCAAGGTCAGGAGCTATTTCATGGCAAAGCGGTCTTGGGTGGTTTTGAAAATGGAAAGCAGAGCCTGCTTTATGGAGGTAGCAAGGCTAAACTACAAGAGGAAACCAAACGCTTGTTGGCTGAAGCTGGGACTAGAGGAGTCCTTCTTGGAGCGGATTGCACGGTTCCAGATGACTTTGAATTAGAACGATTGGACTGGATTCGTCAGGCTGCTATTTTAGAATAGGAGGGCCTTATGAAAAGAAAAAAGTGGCTATTGGTAGGGACGGCCCTCGGCTTTGTCATCTTACTTGCGATCAGTCTTACAAAGGGACTTACTTGTAAGGAAGGGCCAAGTTGTCATGGGATTCAGGATTTTCAGAAGAGAAGTCTTCGCTTTATTCAAACCAATGATATTGCCAGTGTTTTATTAGTTGAAAAAGAAAGAAATGGAGAATAGAGATGTCAGAAAAAAGAGAATGGGTTTTAAAAGCATTTAGAGGAGAAGTGGTTGACCGTGTACCTGTAGGTTTTTGGCACCACTTTACATCAGAAGAGGAATGGTTAAAGGGATTTTCCAATCCTGTGATTATTGAAAAGAACATACAAGGTCACAAACGTTTTATCCGTGACCTACATCCAGACTTTATCAAGTTGATGAGTGATGGCTATTTTGCTTATCCAAATCCAGTTATTGCCAAAGGAAAGTCACTCCAAGAGTTGGCAGAGATTCAACCTCTGGGTGAAGATCATCCGTGGATTAGAGAGCAGGTAGAATTAGTGAAGAAGATTAAGCAGGAGTTTACGGAAGATATTGTTGCTATTTACAATATTTTTGCGCCTGTGACCTACCTCAAATGGTTACTTGGAGAAGTGTCTGGTGGAGATGATCTCATTGCAGATTTCTTAGTTCAAGATTCTCAGAAATTGAAAAAAGTCCTTGATGTGATTGCGCAAGATATCGCTAGCTTGAGTCAAGCTATTATTAAAGATGCAGGGGCAGACGGTATCTATCTCAGTGTGCAAAGTATTCAGGATGCGCGTGTTTCTGTTGAAGCCTATCAGGAGATTATTGCGCCGAGTGAACTGACTGTTTTAAATGCAGCTAAGTTGGTTGGCGGGGTAAATATCCTTCACATCTGTGGCTATGAGGGAGCTAGAAATGATATTCATATCTTTGCCGACTATCCAGCTCATGTTTTTAACTGGGCAGTTGGTCCAGAAGGGATCAGACTAAAAGAAGGTCGTGAGATTTTCAAGGGTCGTACTGTTTTGGGAGGATTTGAAAATGGTAAAGATGGCCTTCTCTATCGAGGCAGTAAGGAAGAAATTCAAGCTGAAACCAAACGCTTGATAGAAGAAACAGGTAAAGATGGCCTCATACTTGGGGCAGATTGTACCATTCCGAGCGATATTGCAGTTGAGCGTATCCAGTGGGTGAGAGAAGCATTAGCTAAATAAAGGAGAAGAATATGAGTAAGAAAACATGGATTATTGGTGGAGTTGCAGTTGTGGCAGTTCTTGGAGCAACGATTGTTGGTAGAACTTTGGCGGGAGCATCTGCTAAAGGTGCAGATGCAGCTTCGTCTGGACAAGTAACAACTTTAAAAGTTGCCCATACTCAAAACTATGTCCCTTATGATTTTATTGACGAAAAAGGGGGATCAGATGGTTATGAAGTCGCTGTTTTAAAGGCGGTTGATGAGAAATTAGCAGATTATAAATTTGAGTATACTGGAACTAGTGATGATGATCTCTTGATTGGACTTGAGTCTGGCAAGTACGATATTGGAACTAAAGGTGCTTGGTATACAGATGAACGGGCTAAGAAATTCATTATTCCATCTGAGCCAGTAGGAGCCAGCATTATTGGTTTTACTGTTAGAAAAGAAGATGAAGCCAAATATAAGAATATTGATGATTTCGCCAAAAATAAAGGAAAATTAGTACCCATCTCTCCTCAAAATGCCCAGTGGAATGTCATCAATAGCTATAATGACAAGCATAAGGATACACCAATTGAGTTGACAGCTGCTGAATCATTCAAGGTGGCAGATGCTTATGCTTGGGTTTTAGAAGGACGATACGATGCCTTCTTTGATATCAAGTTGTCTTTTGAAAAAGCAGTGACAGCAGAGGATGGTTCTTACCACCAATATGCGGACAAACTTAGCTGGTTCCCTTATAAAGGAATCCCAACCTATCCATTGATTCACCGTGATGAAAAGGGCGAGAAGTTTGCTAAAGAGTATGAAAAAGCGATTAAAGAATTAAAAGAAGACGGCACTCTAGCTAAACTTTCTCAAAAATACTTTAAAGAAGATGTCTTTAGTTACGTTGATAAAGATTAGATAAGCAAGCAGGCATGTTAGAAAGAGGTTTACATGGTTTCATATGATTTTTCAAGAGTGTTCCAATTTTTACCCACCTTATGGCAGGCTCTTCCTATGACCTTGTCCATTCTCTTTTTTACTACAATCCTTGGTTCCCTTTTCGGTGGCTTATTGGCTTGGGCTCAAGTGGGAGAAGACAAGACTTTTGCAGGTCTTTCCAAGGGCTATATTTTCACTCTTCGCTGTACTCCCCCCATTGTCTTACTGTTTTTAGTCTTTTATGGTTTACCTGAATTTTTAAAATGGTGGTTGAATTTAGATATCAACAACTGGTCTAAGACGGTCTTTGTCTTATTCACTATGGTCTTGCTATTTGCGGCTATCATTGCAGAAGTATTTAAGGCGTCCTATCAGGCAATTCCCAAAGGTCAGATGGAAGCTGGAGTCAGTATTGGTCTGACACCTAGTCAGACATTTTGGAGAATCATTTTTCCTCAGGCTTTTCAAGTAGCCCTTCCAAATGTGACGACCGCTATTCTAAATTTGATGCGGGACGCTGCCCTAGCCTATACGATTG
>CAMHZO010000007.1:0-96264 GCA_946190205.1 Streptococcus mitis
ACAAGTGCGTCAGCCTCAGCAAGTACTAGCGCTTCAGCATCAGCATCAACAAGTGCTTCAGCATCAGCATCAACAAGTGCATCGGCTTCAGCGTCAACAAGCGCATCGGCTTCAGCAAGTACTAGCGCGTCGGCTTCAGCGTCAACAAGCGCATCGGCCTCAGCGTCAACAAGTGCATCGGCTTCAGCAAGCACAAGCGCATCGGCTTCAGCCTCAACAAGTGCGTCAGAATCAGCAAGCACATCAGCTTCTGAGTCAGCGTCAACAAGCGCCTCAGAGTCAGCAAGTACATCGGCTTCTGAATCAGCCTCAACAAGTGCTTCAGAATCAGCAAGCACATCAGCTTCTGAGTCAGCGTCAACAAGCGCCTCAGAATCAGCAAGTACATCAGCTTCTGAATCAGCCTCAACAAGTGCATCAGAATCAGCAAGCACATCAGCTTCTGAATCAGCGTCAACAAGTGCGTCAGAATCAGCAAGCACATCGGCTTCTGAGTCAGCGTCAACAAGCGCCTCTGAGTCAGCAAGCACATCGGCTTCTGAGTCAGCATCAACAAGCGCTTCAGAATCAGCAAGCACATCAGCTTCTGAGTCAGCATCAACAAGTGCGTCAGAATCAGCAAGCACATCGGCTTCTGAATCAGCCTCAACAAGTGCATCAGAATCAGCAAGTACATCAGCTTCTGAATCAGCGTCAACAAGTGCGTCAGAGTCAGCAAGTACATCAGCATCTGAGTCAGCGTCAACAAGCGCCTCAGAGTCAGCAAGCACATCGGCTTCAGAATCAGCGTCAACAAGTGCATCAGAGTCAGCAAGCACATCGGCTTCTGAGTCAGCGTCAACAAGTGCTTCTGAGTCAGCAAGCACATCGGCTTCTGAGTCAGCATCAACAAGTGCTTCAGAATCAGCAAGCACAAGTGCATCAGAGTCAGCCTCAACAAGCGCCTCTGAGTCAGCAAGCACATCAGCTTCTGAGTCAGCGTCAACAAGCGCTTCTGAGTCAGCAAGCACATCGGCTTCTGAGTCAGCATCAACAAGCGCGTCAGAATCAGCAAGCACATCAGCTTCAGAGTCAGCCTCAACAAGTGCGTCAGAATCAGCAAGCACATCGGCTTCTGAGTCAGCGTCAACAAGTGCATCAGAGTCAGCAAGTACATCGGCTTCTGAGTCAGCGTCAACAAGTGCCTCTGAATCGGCAAGCACAAGCGCTTCTGAATCAGCATCAACAAGTGCATCAGAATCAGCAAGTACATCGGCTTCTGAGTCAGCCTCAACAAGTGCGAGCCAATCAGCGTCAACAAGTGCATCAGAGTCAGCAAGTACATCAGCATCTGAGTCAGCAGGTAAGACTAGACAGCAATTGCCAAATACAGGTACAGAAGCTTCCAAATCATCCGTGCTTTTAGGAGCTTTAGCAGCAGTTACAGGTATTGGATTGGTTGCGAAACGCCGTAGACGTGATGAAGAAGAGTAAGATAACCTATAAATTTAGGCTAAACTAACTCGTGCACGTAAATCATAGAAACCCCTTGAAAAAGTAGAATTTTCAAGGGGTTTTTACTATTATATAGCTGAAATTTTGACCAAAAAATTGTATAATAAATATAAGGAGAAAATCGCTAGTGGATGATAAAATAACGGTTGTTGTACCGGTATACAATGTGGAAAACTATCTAAGAAAATGCCTAGATAGTATTATTGCTCAAACATATAAAAATATTGAGATTATTGTCGTTAATGATGGTTCTACTGATACTTCAGGAGAGATTTGTAAAGAATTTGCAGAAATCGATTACCGAATTATCTATATAGAACAAGAAAATGCTGGCCTGTCTGCTGCACGAAACACCGGTCTGGAAAATATGTCCGGAGATTATGTGACCTTTGTGGATTCAGATGATTGGATTGAGTTAGATTATGTAGAAACTCTATACAAAAAAATAACACAGTATCAGGCAGATATTGCAGTTGGGAATTACTATTCTTTCAACGAAAGTGAAGGAATGTTCTACTTCCATATATCAGGAAACTCCTATTACGAGAAGGTATATGATAATGTTTCCATATTTGAGAACTTATATGAATCCCAAGAAATGAAGAGTTTTGCTTTGATATCTGCTTGGGGTAAACTTTATAAGGCAGATTTGTTTAAGCACTTACGTTTTGATATAGGCAAGTTGGGAGAAGATGGTTACCTCAATCAAAAGATTTATTTATTATCCGAGAAAATCATTTATGTAAATAGAGGGATTTATTCATATAGAGTTAGAAAAAATAGTCTGTCAAAGGTTTGGACGGAAAAGTGGATGCATGCCTTGGTTGATGCCATGTTCGAACGCATTACGCTACTAGCTAATATGGGTTACCCTTTAGAGAAGCATTTGGCGGTTTATCGTCAAATGTTGGAATTCAGTCTCTCCAACGGTCAAGCTAGCGGCTTATCTGACACAGTAACATATAAAGAGTTTGAAATGAAACAAAGGCTTTTACATCAGCTATCGAGACAAGAGGCGAGTGAAAAGAAAGCCATTATACTAGCAGCAAACTATGCCTATGTAGACCAAGTTTTGACGACGATCAAGTCTATTTGTTATCATAATCGTTCGATTCGTTTTTATCTCATTCATAGCGATTTTCCAAATGAATGGATCAAGCAAATAAATAAGCGCTTAGAAAAGTTCGATTCAGAAATTATTAATTGTCGGGTGACTTCTGATCAAATTTCACGTTATAAAACGGATATTAGTTACACTGTTTTTTTACGCTATTTCGTAGCTGATTTTGTAAAAGAAGAAAAGGCCCTCTACTTGGATTGTGATCTAGTCGTAACGAAAAATCTCGATGATTTGTTTGCAAGTGACTTACAAGATTATCCTTTGGCTGCTGTTAGAGATTTCGGGGGAAGAGCCTATTTCGGTCGTGAAATTTTTAATGCTGGTGTTCTATTGATCAATAATGTTTTGTGGCAACAAGAGAATATGACTCAAAAGTTGATTGATTTGACCAATGAATGGCATGATAAGGTGGATCAGGCAGATCAGAGTATCTTGAATATGCTTTTTGAACATAAATGGCTGGAATTGGACTTTGATTATAATCACATTGTCATTCATAGGCAGTTCACTGATTATCGATTGCCTGTAGGTCAGGATTATCCTGGTATTATTCATTATCTTTCACATCGTAAACCGTGGAAAGATTTGGCATCCCAAACCTATCGTGATGTTTGGTGGTACTATCATGGCCTTGAATGGACAGAGTTGGGACAAAATCATCATTTACATCCATTACAAAAATCTCATATTTATCCTATAAAGGATCCTTTCACTTGTCTCATCTATACAGCCTCAGACCATATTGAACAAATTGAAACATTGGTTAAATCCTTACCAGATATTCAGTTTAAGATAGCAGCTAGAGTAATAGTTAGTGATCGATTAACTCAGATGACGATTTATCCAAACGTGACCATATTTAACGGAATTCACTACTTGGTAGATGTCGATAATGAATTGGTAGAAACCAGTCAAGTACTTTTAGATATAAACTATGGTGAAAAAACAGAGGAAATTCTCGATCAATTTGCAAGACTTGGCAAACCTATTTTATCCTTTGAAAATACCAAATCTTACGAAGTAGGTCAGGAGGTATATACTGTTGACCAAGTTCAAGCAATGATAGAAAAATTAAGAGAAATAAGCAAATGAAGAAAAATCATCTATTAGGAGATGCTCTGATTTTGACGGTTAGTGATCAGATTGAAGAGTTGGATTATCTCCTTGACAAATTGCCAGATATCTGTTTTCATATTGCAGCGCCTGTTCAGTTTTCCGAGAAAATTCGTAACTTAGAAACGAACTATAATGTCCGTCTCCTAACGGTTACAAATGAAGAACAGCTAAACTTTCTAGTCAATACATGTGACTTTCTATTAGATATTAATCATTTTCAAGAAGTGGATGCTATTGTCTCAAGGTTTGTGCAGGCTGGAAAAACTGCCTTTGCATTTGACAATACAGCACATGGAGATCAGGGGCAGGAAGTTTTTCTATCAAGTGCACCAGATAAATTGGTTTCTAGAGTGAGAGACTATCTGAATGAAATCAGAGTAGGCACCAATCATCAAGAAAAAATCATCCAAGATGGGACTTGGAATGTCTTTCAAATCGATGATAAGGGCAACTTGGTTGTAGGAGCCAATGTCATCTGTAGAAATTTTGAAAATTTTCATATCTCTTCGGGTAAGTTAATACTGCATGATGGTGTTTTTATCAATAACTCATGTAGTTTTAACTGTATGGAAAGAATTGAAATCGGAGCAGGTACCATGATGGGGGAGGGTGTTCGTTTTTATGATCACGACCATATTTATACCGCTGAAAAAATCGAAAAGTGGCAGTGGACTACAGCTCCGATTAGAGTTGGACGAGATTGCTGGATTGGAAGTAACGTCACGATTTTAAAAGGAGTGACGATTGGGGACAATACCATTATCGGAGCAGGTTGCCTCATACGCAATGATATTCCAGCAAACAGTGTGGTTTATAATGATGGGCATCTTTCTGTAAAAAGAAGAGATTAAACGGGAAATAGAATAAATCAAGGCTAGGTAAGTTAGTATATGGGGAATGAATTAATCAGTATTGTAGTTCCTATCTACAATGTTGAAAATTATTTGAGACAGTGTTTGGACAGTATTCTAGATCAGACGTATGAACATTTCGAATGTTTGCTAATAAATGATGGATCTCCAGATAATTCAGCAGAAATCTGTAGAGAATATGTTGAAAAAGATGCTCGTTTCCGTTATTTTGAGAAGGAAAACGGAGGTCTCGCATCAGCACGTAATTTGGGGATTAAGTATTCAAAAGGTAAATATATAAGCTTTATTGATTCGGATGATTGGGTGGAACCGGACTATTTAGAAGTATTGCATTCAAAAATAAAGGAATATAATACAGATTTTGTCATTTCATCTTATAAAAAATTTGATATGGATGAAGATTGTTTTTATCTTCATATTTGGGATCAGGATTATTATGAAAAAATATGGACTAGTCAGGAATTGCTAACTCAGCTACCAAACCTTGAAAATTATGATGGTTCTTACACAGTTTCTTGGGGAAAACTATTTAAACGTTCCTTATTTGATAAGATATTATTTAATGAGCAACGGAAATTTGGAGAAGATTTCGAGTGTAGTTTTAAATTGTATTTGAGTATGACAAGTTGCTTATATATTCATAAGGCCCTCTATAATTATAGAGTGCATTCTGAATCTATGTTGGGGCAAGTTATAACTGAAAGACAGTTGATGGATGATATTGAAATTCGAGTAGGACGATTACCCTATCTCATAGTGAGAGGAATTGACCCGTCTCCATATATCTCAAATTTGAAATCGTTCATTCAATTTAGAATAAATGAGAAGGAAAAGGTAGGTTTAGAAAATTCAAATGCTATACAGATGTATCAAGAAATACATAGAAATTTATAGGAAATAATATCATTGTTTTAAATAAAAATGATAGCTGTTGATATGAAACAAAATCATAATCATTATTTAAACTTGCTATAATAGAAATTCTAAAAATCAGATAAAAGAAAAAGAATTTTCTATTCTTAAAGTGAATTTTTAAAAGATAAGAAAAATGAAATTACATTTAACGAATTTATACGGCATGGCTGGTGATAGTACGGTTATTCTAGCTCAAAATGCTGTTCAAAAGATAGCCAGTCAACTGGGATTTAGAGAAGTTGGTATCTATTTTTACAATATTGCTTCAGATAGTCCTTCTGAAATGAATAAACGTCTGGATGGCATCATGGCCAGTATTTCAATTGGAGATATCCTAGTCTTTCAATCTCCAACATGGAACGGATTTGAGTTTGATCGTCTCTTTTTCGATAAATTAAAGGACATGCAGGTTAAGATTATTTGCTTTATCCATGATGTTGTTCCCCTTATGTTTGATAGTAACTACTATCTCATGAAAGACTATATGTACATGTACAACCTATCAGACATTTTGATAGTCCCATCAGAGAGAATGAAAGAGCGCCTGATGGAAGAAGGCTTGACAACAAAGAAGATTCTCGTTCAAGGGATGTGGGATCATCCTCATGATTTGTCACTTTATACCCCATCCTTTAAGAAAGAGCTTTTTTTTGCAGGAAGTTTAGAGCGTTTTCCAGACTTACAAAATTGGTCTCAAGATACGCCTTTAAGAGTATTTTCAAATAAAGGAGAAGCAAGTTCCAATGCCAGAAATCTGAGTATTGAGGGATGGAAAAAAGATGAGGAACTTTTACTAGAATTATCAAAGGGTGGATTTGGCCTTGTCTGGGGAACTCATCAAAACGATGGAGAAAGTAACCAATACTATACTTTAAATATATCTCATAAGGTGAGTACCTATCTGACAGCTGGCATACCAGTCATTGTACCTAGTAGCTTGTCAACCGCTAAATTTATAGTAGATCAAGGCTTGGGCTTTATGGTGGATAGTCTAGAGGAAGTACATGCGATAATTGATAAAATGAATCTACAAGAATATCAAGAAATGACGAATCGGATAAAGACATTTAGCTATTTGTTAAAAGAGGGGTATTTCACTAAAAAGTTATTGGTAGATGCAATCTATCACTTGGGAATTGATTAAGGGAATGAAATGAACAAAACAATTGTACTAGCAGGGGATCGCAATTACACCAGGCAGTTGGAAACAACGATAAAATCTATTCTATACCACAATCGAGATGTTAAGATTTATATTTTAAATCAAGATATCATGCCAGATTGGTTTCGCAAGCCAAGAAAAATAGCTCGAATGTTAGGTAGCGATATTATTGATATTAAGTTGCCAGAGCAAGCTGTTTTTCAAGGTTGGGAAACTAAGGAATACATAAGTACAATGACTTATGCCAGATACTTTATTCCAGATTATATTTCTGAGGATAAAGTTTTATATTTAGATAGTGATCTTATCGTTAATAAATCTTTAGAAACATTATTTGATACTGATTTACAAGGGAATTTGTTAGCTGCCGTTTGGGATACGGATGGTATCACTTTTAATGCAGGAGTGATGCTGATTAATAATAAAAAATGGCGCCAAGAGAAACTAAAACAACGGTTAATTGAACAGTCCATTGTAACAATTAGGGAAGTGGAAGAAGGTCGTTTTGAAAATTTTAACGGTGATCAAACGATTCTGAATCAGGCTTGTTCTAATCAATGGTTAGAACTGGATAAAGAATTTAACCTTCAAGTTGGCCATGACACAACTGCATTTTATAATAAATGGGAAAATTATTTTAATGAGTTAGTACCTCCTAGTATCATACATTTTGTATCTTACAGAAAGCCATGGGCTACCTTGATAGCCAATCGTTACCGTGATTTATGGTGGCAATTCCATGATTTGGAGTGGACTCAAATCTTACAACATCATATAGGAGAGTTTGAACTAATATCGCCTCTAGATAAGGAATTTTCTTGTTTAACCTTAACAAATTCCCAAGATTTAGAAGGAATAGAGGACTTAGTCACAGCTCTTCCAGATGTGGTATTTTATATCGCAGCTTGGACAGATATGGGTGATAAGCTGATAAAATTAGCTGTACATGATAATGTGAGATTGTATCCACAGATTGTTCCTCCTGTATTAGATAAGTTGAAAAAGTTAACAAATCTTTATTTGGATATCAATCATGGTAGTGCAGATGGGAACTTTTTAAAATCTTTGAAAGAACAAGAAAAAACGCTATTAGCTTTTCAATTGACTCAGCATGGAAATTTAGGACAAATCGTTTTCGAAAATGAGAAAGTTTCCTTTATGGTTGATGCGATTAAAGATTTTAAGAAAAACGGGCATCTTACCTGTTTTCGACAACTTCCAAGTTTGACTTGTTTAACGTTTACGGCTTCTCAGGATATAGAACAACTGGATTACTTGGCTGAACACTTACCTAATGTTGTTTTTCAAGTTGCTGCTTGGACAGACATGGGGCCAAAATTATATGATTTATCTAATCATTATCCTAATATTCAACTTTATCCAGCAATTTCTAGAGATAAGCTAGAAGAGTTGAAGGAAAAGATGGATGTTTATTTAGATATCAACCTACTGACTTCAACAGCCGATATCGTTGCAGAAATGACTTATTTATCTAAACCGATACTCGCCTTTTATAAATCACAAAATGGAAATAATGGTCAAAGATTGTATTCTAGTGAACATCCTGAACGAATGTTGGCTGATTTGCAAAAATTGATAAATAAGGATATGCTAGAAAAACCGCTTGATATAATCCAGGTGAAAGGGATAGATGAAACCTTGGATTATATTATTGAACACAACTCTTCTTTAGTTCGTTTTGGAGATGGGGAAATCAATATGCTTGCAGGGCATTCGATTCCCTACCAGGATTATGATGAAGAGTTGGTTTCAATCATGAGGGACATTATCAGCCAGGAAAGTAGAGAAGAATTAGTAGTGTGCCTTCCTGATGCCTTTACAGATCGTTTCAGGTTTACATCGTGGGCGATTCCATTTTGGAAAGATCACATGGATCATTATATGGATTTTTACAGAGAGTTATGTAGTGATTCATGGTATGGCTCAACCTTTGTATCTCGACCTTATATCGATTTTGAAGACAAGAGTCAAGCTAAATCCCAATTTCAAAAATTGAAAAGTATCTGGAAAAACCGTGATTTACTTATAGTTGAAGGCGCGACCTCTCGTTCAGGTGTAGGGAATGATTTGTTCGATGAGGCAAATTCTATCAAGCGGATAATTTGTCCTTCTCACAGTGCTTTTTCTAGAGTTCATGAAATTGAAGAAGAAATTGAAAAGTATGCTGCTGGTCGCTTGATTTTATGTATGCTTGGGCCTACAGCAAAAGTTTTAGCCTATCATTTAAGTCAAAAGGGATACCAAGTATTAGACATTGGTCATATCGATTCAGAGTATGAATGGATGAAGATGGGGGCTAAAACCAAGGTTAAATTTTCACACAAACATACAGCAGAGTATAATTTTGATCAAGATATTGAGTTCATTGAGGATGAAACCTATAATAGTCAGATTGTTGCAAAGATATTAGAATAACTTATAAGTATGATTAATAAGTTCACAATTTTGATTGAACATTTTTAGACAAATAAAGAAATTAATGAGGGTATCTCTCTAAAATAATAGATATTTTAAATAAAATGAGTCTATAATGAACAAGAATTCAAAGAAAAATTTTCATGATTTACATTGAGACTGCTCAACAACTATATTGCTAGATAAATAAAGACTTATTCTATAATTTTAAGATTGTAGGTGAAATGTATGGAATCTTTGATTAGTGTTATTATTCCAGTTTATAATACTGAAAGTTATATTGGGGTTTGCTTGGAAAGTCTTGTTAAACAGACTTATACAAATTTTGAAGTGCTTATGATTGATGATGGTTCTACAGATAACTCAGGAAGAATTTGTCAGGAGTATACAGAGAGTGACTCTCGTTTTCATTACTATAGGAAAGAAAATGGCGGAGTTTCCTCTGCTCGTAATTTGGGGATTGAATACTCCAGAGGTGATTATTTAACTTTTGTTGATTCAGATGACTGGGTTGAGGAAGATTATTTAGAAGTTCTATATTCTGCTCTAGTATCCGTATCTGCGTCAGTCTCCATTTCAACATATAAAAGATTTTCTATGAAAGATAATACTTGGTATGTTCATTCTTTTCAACGAGGTTACGATAAACGAGTCTTTCATCATCTAGAATTAATCAATGAATTAATAGATTTGGATTCTTTCGATCATTCATATCGTTTTGTAAGTGGAAAGTTAGTAAGAAAAGATGTTGTGGGGAATATTCGTTTTAATTCTCTAACTAGTTTAGGTGAAGACATGGAATTTTGGTTTAAAATCTATCTAATCTCACCTAAATCTGTCTATATCAATAGAGATAGTTATGTTTATAGAGTAGGTGAAGGCTCGACGAGACATTTTAGTTTACTTAAGATCAGGTGTGATTTACAGCAACGTGAAAATTTTATAGCTCTTCTTGCTGCTAGAAATATAGATGTTGGTCGATACGTAGACAATTTTGTATCCCTGTTAAAATTAAGAAAAAAAGAACTTGAAGATAAAGATCTATCATCAACAGATACGATGAAATGGATTAAGGAAACATTATGTTTACTTGATAAGTAAGTGAATAAAGTGATTTTGATTTTATGTAAAGATGATAAAAAAATCTATTTGCTTTAATTTATGTAGGATAAAAATAGTGTTAGTTAGAATAAATGATAAGGATTTAAAATGGGAAATACCAAACGTGCAGTAGTATTTGCAGGTGATTACGCTTATATTCGTCAAATAGAAACAGCTTTGAAATCAATCTGTAGACACAATAGTCATTTGAAAATTTATTTGCTCAATCAGGACATTCCCCAGGAATGGTTTAGTCAAATAAGAATATATTTACAAGAGATGGGGGGCGATTTGATTGATTGCAAGTTGATTGGTTCACAGTATAAAATGAACTGGTCTAATAAATTACCTCATATCAATCATATGACCTTTGCACGCTATTTTATTCCAGATTTTGTAACAGAAGATAAAGTTCTCTATCTAGATAGCGATTTGATTGTGACTGGTGATTTGACCGATTTGTTTGAATTAGATTTAGGTGAAAATTATTTGGGCGCAGCTCGTTCTTGCTTTGGAGCTGGAGTCGGCTTCAATGCTGGTGTTCTCTTGATTAACAACAAAAAATGGAAATCTGAAACTATTCGACAAAAATTAATTGAATTAACAGAAAAAGAACATGAGAATGTCAAGGAGGGGGATCAATCAATTTTAAATATGTTGTTTAAAGATCAGTATAGCCTGCTTGAGGATAAATATAATTTTCAAATAGGTTTTGATGCTGGTGCAGCTGAAAAGAATCATGCTTTTATTTTTGAAATTCCATTAACACCTTCTCCAAAAATTTTGCACTATATTTCTCCTGATAAACCGTGGAAGCAGTTTTCTGTTGGACGTTTGAGAGAAGAGTGGTGGAAATACTCTTTTATGGAATGGAGTTATATAGTATCTAGCTGGAAAGAAAAGGGTGTTTTTTATTCTGCAGATATTTATAAACCAAAATTAACTTGTATGAATTTGACAAATTCTTGGTGTGTAGAAAAAATTGATTATCTAGTTGAACAACTACCAGAAGTACATTTTTATATTGCTGCTCATACTTTTATGTCGGATGAGTTAAAAAGATTATCTAAGTATCAAAATGTGACCCTTTATCCTAATTCTTTTCCTATTTTGGTAGAAAAAATTCTAAAGAGTTCAGATATTTATTTGGATTTGAATTTAGATCAAAAGCTAGTATATGTTTATGATTTGGTGAAGAAATACAATAAACCGATGCTTAGTTTTGAAAGCAGTAGATATCAAGAACTTTCGAATAGTCAGTATGCTGGACTTTACTCTAATCAAGCTCCCTGGGAGTTAGTTGACGCAATCAGAAATTATATTACAGACAAGTAAATCATGTTGATAAACGAGTTACTCCTGTGAATGGCTAGATAAAGATTTATTGACATATTTGGAGGCTAAAAAATAATGAGCGAATTAATTAGTGTTGTGGTGCCGATATACAATACGGGAAAATATTTGGTGGAGTGTGTCGAGCATATTCTAAAGCAAACCTATCAAAATATAGAGATTATTTTAGTTGATGATGGCTCTACAGATAATTCTGGGGAAATTTGTGATACTTTTATGATGCAAGATGAGCGTGTCAGAGTGTTTCATCAAGAAAATCAGGGAGCAGCACAAGCTAAAAATGTAGGTCTGCGTGAAGCTAGAGGCCAATATATCACGATTGTTGATTCCGATGATATTGTAAAAGAAAATATGATTGAAACTCTTTATCAACAAGTTCAAGAAAAGAATGCAGATGTTGTTATAGGAAATTACTATAATTATGACGAAAGTGATGGGAATTTTTATTTTTATGTAACGGGGCAAGATTTTTGTGTCGAAGAACTATCTATACAAGAAATTATGAACCGTCAAGCAGGAGATTGGAAATTCAATAGCTCAGCCTTTATATTACCGACATTTAAGTTGATTAAAAAAGAATTATTTAATGAAGTTCACTTTTCAAATGGTCGCCGCTTCGATGATGAAGCAACCATGCATCGCTTTTATCTTTTAGCGTCTAAAATCGTCTTTATAAACGATAATCTCTATCTCTATAGAAGACGTTCAGGAAGTATCATGAGAACGGAATTTGATCTTTCTTGGGCAAGAGATATTGTTGAAGTGTTTTCTAAGAAAATATCGGATTGTGTCTTGGCTGGTTTGGATGTTTCTGTTTTACGTATTCGATTTGTCAATCTTTTAAAAGATTATAAGCAAACTTTAGAATACCATCAATTAACAGATACTGAGGAATATAAAGATATTTGTTTTAGATTGAAGCTTTTTTTTGAAGCAGAACAAAGAAATAGTAAAAGTTGAAATAAAAAGATTGTTGTTTACCAGATCACAAACAATGAAGGTAAGGGGAGTATTTTGTGACTAAGATTTATTCGTCAATAGCAGTAAAAAAAGGACTATTTACCTTATTTCTACTGTTTATCTATGTATTGGGAAGTCGTATTACTCTCCCTTTTGTTGACCTAAATAGTAAAGATTTTTTAGGAGGTTCAACAGCCTATCTAGCCTTCTCAGCCGCCCTAACAGGTGGAAACCTAAGAAGTTTATCGCTTTTTTCTATAGGATTATCCCCTTGGATGTCAGCTATGATTTTGTGGCAGATGTTTTCATATTCTAAAAAATTGGGGCTAAGTTCTACAGCGATTGAAATTCAAGATCGTCGAAAAATGTATCTGACCTTGCTAATTGCTGTTATTCAATCCTTGGCAGTTAGCTTGAGCTTACCAGTTCAATCCTCCTATTCGGCAATTTTGGTTGTTTTAATGAATACCTTGTTGCTGATAGCAGGAACATTTTTTCTTGTTTGGTTATCAGATTTAAATGCTAGTATGGGGGTTGGGGGGTCTATTGTAATCCTCCTATCCAGTATTGTTTTAAATATCCCTCAGGATGTTATTGAAACATTTCAAACGGTTCATATTCCAACAGGGATTATTGTGTTACTTGCTTTATTAACCGTTGTCTTTTCTTATTTACTTGCCATTATGTATCGAGCTCGCTATTTGGTTCCTGTTAATAAAATTGGCTTACACAATCGTTTTAAACGCTATTCTTATCTCGAAATCATGTTGAATCCTGCAGGTGGGATGCCTTATATGTATGTGATGAGTTTTCTTAGTGTACCAGCTTATCTGTTCATCTTGTTGGGATTTATTTTCCCTAATCATTCAGGGCTAGCGGCTTTATCAAAGGAATTTATGATTGGAAAACCTTTGTGGGTCTATGTTTATATTTCGGTTTTATTTTTATTTAGTATCATTTTTGCATTTGTTACTATGAATGGTGAAGAGATTGCAGATCGCATGAAAAAATCTGGAGAATACATTTATGGAATTTATCCAGGCGAGGACACTAGTCGATTTATTAATAGATTGGTCCTTCGTTTCTCAGTCATAGGTGGTCTCTTTAATGTGATTATGGCAGGTGGTCCCATGCTTTTTGTTTTGTATGATGAAAAGTTATTAAGATTAGCAATGATTCCAGGCTTGTTTATGATGTTTGGAGGCATGATTTTTACGATTCGAGACGAGGTCAAGGCTCTACGGTTAAATGAAACCTATAAACCCTTGATTTAGGAGACTTTTATGTATTATTTTATTCCAGCTTGGTATGGTTCAGAAAGAACATGGCATACCAATATCACTCCATGGTATTTTTCTCATTTTCGTTTTGAATTTGATGATACCTTTCATCAGATTCGAATTTTTCAAGAGCAAGATATAGATTCTCGTCTATTAGTATTAGCTTACCAGCCTCATTTGCGTTATTTTTTACATAGGCATGGGGTTTTGGAAACAGAAACATATTCTATTTTTGATGTTATGCAAGATTTTCATAATCTCCATACCCAAGTTTTAACCATTAGAGATATTGAGTGGGATAATGACTGTGAATTTATTTATAGCCCCTTTACGATTATTGTTAAAAAAAATAGGAAGAAATTTGCTAAGGTTGAACATGGGGTTGAAGGCTTCATCAGTGATATACAGTATTTTGAACCGAATGGACAAGTACATATGCACTATATCATGGATGATCGTGGGTTTGTATCAAGTGTTGTCTTTTTTGAAGATGGGCAAGCCGCTTATCAAGAATATCTGAATTCCAAGGGAGTGTGGCAATTTAGAGAGCATTTAAAAGAAGGGGGACGGGTAGAAGTTAATCCAATTTTTGGTTACCGCTTTAAAGCGCTTATCTATCAAGACATGGGAGATTTGGTGGCAGAATTTTTTGAGAATTATCTGCAAACATATGTGAAGGATATGGATATTTTTATGGTTCCATCTCATTCTCACCATGACCAGTTTGTATTAGACCGTTTACCAAGAGAAAATCCGAAACTATTGAGTCTTTTCATTGGACGTAATCCTCAAGATACCTTTAGAGATTTAGATTTAACTTTTGAAAAGTCTGATTTGATTTTGGTGGATAGAGAGGATAGTTTACGATTGTTGCAGGAGTTGTATCCTGAACGAATGCATCAATTTTATCATTTATCATCTTTTGACACCCGCTTACGATTGGGGAGAAGCCAAACTAAGAAAGAATCTATCATATACTATCAACTGGATTTTGAGCAGGAAATTGATAACCAAGCTCTATTTCAAGTCTTGGCCTTTGTCGCTGAAAATAAGGATACTGAGGTGATTTTTGGAGCCTTTGCTGCTAGTCAGAACCAAATTGAAGAAGTGGAAACTCTTGTCAATGAAATTATTCAGGGGCAAATCCATACTGATAGTTTAGAAAAAGGTCTAGATTATGGTGGTGCAGAAAATCCCCTAGAGGAAAACCAGGAGCAAGAACTTCGTTTTCAATTTGTCAATATGAATGATGAGTTGGATCTGATTAAGACACTAGAGTTTGTTCGTTTGATTGTGGATTTGAATAAACAACCGCACCTCTATACTCAAATAGCAGGTATTAGTGCGGGAATTCCTCAAATTAATCTGGTTGAAACCGTCTATGTGGAACATTTGAAAAATGGTTATTTGATTTCAGATGTGACAGAGTTTTCAAAGGCTGCACGCTACTATACAGATAGACTAAAAGAATGGAATCAGGCCTTGATTTATTCGATTGATAAGATTAAGGAGCACACTGGACAACAATTTCTTGGAAAATTAGAGAAATGGATAGAGGAGGTTAAAAATGTCAAAGGAACTTAATATTTTACAGATAGGACTTGCCAATTGGGAAAATTACTATGACATACCTGAAAATATGAGTTGGTATCATTTTTACCCAAACTCATCAAAAGCCCTTCGTGAAATAATAGAAAAAGAGGATATTAGCCGTTTTCATGCAGTTTTAATAGAAGATGGTCAGTATGTGAAAGACTTATTTTCCTTTGTAAAATATTTTGAACCTTATACTTTGTTCTATAACCAGAATCTACAAATAAATGATAGAGAGGTTGTGGATTTTCTAAAAAAACGATGTGCACAAGCAATTGATTTTTCAAGTCCCCAACAACTAATCAATGATTTGAGTAAATCTCTTTTTGGCGGTGGGTATGGTGATAAACTCTTTCCTTCGACGATACAAGTGAATCTAAATTTTACAGGAGCTATTTCTTATCAGGGATTAGATTATGTGAGTTTGGAAGGTGGATTTGGACAAGATTTTTCCCAACTTGCCTATTGGGCTTATAATATAGTTGTTCAAAAAACACTTCCTATTGAGTTGTGGCTTGAATATGAAAAGCAAGGAAATTGTGACTTTCGTTTGATCATCCGTAAAATTTGGAGTGGATCTGTTGATGATATTTTTGAAGAGATCATAGTGTCTGAAAAAGACTTGGAGCAAGCACTTTTTATGGATAGTCGAGACGGAGATTACTTTCTCTCGATATCTGTTGAAGCAAGAGGTCATGGAACTATCAAACTAGGTAATCTTCACCAACGTTGGAGTCGAAAACAATTTGGTAAGTTTGTACTTGGTGGAAATATCCTACATGATTCTAAGCGTGATGAAATAAACTATTTCTTCCATCCAGGTGATTTTAAACCGCCTTTGGCTGTCTATTTTGCAGGTTATCGACCTGCAGAAGGATTCGAGGGCTACTTTATGATGAAGAGTCTGGGATGTCCTTTCCTCCTCTTTTCAGATCCTCGTTTAGAGGGTGGGGCTTTTTACCTTGGAAGTGATGAATTAGAAGGTAAGTTAAAAGCCACCATTCAATATTATTTAGATTATCTTGGTTTAACCTCTAAGGATTTGATTTTATCAGGCCTTTCTATGGGTACGTTTCCTTCTCTCTACTACGGTGCTACTTTTGAACCTCATGCGGTGATTTTAGGGAAACCCTTGGCGAATTTAGGAACCATAGCTAGCCGTGGACGTTTGGATGCACCGGGTGTCTCTAACTTAGCTTTTGATTGCTTAATTCACCATACAGGTGGGACGAGTTGGCAAGATATGACGGAGTTGGATCAGCGATTTTGGAAAACTTTTAAACAGGCAGATTTTTCCAATACTACCTTTGGATTATCTTATATGAAAGATGAAGATATGGATCCGCAGGCTTATGAGAAACTAGTTACTTATTTGTGTAATACAGGTGCTAAAATCTTATCTAAAGGAACGGCAGGTCGACACAATGATGATACAGATACCAATGTTGCTTGGTTTATCCACTTTTATCGGATGGTACTAGCAAGTGGTTTTGGAAGGGAGAAATGATGATAATCACACAGAGACAGTCCATTCATTGGGGAGAAGTTGGTGGGACTTATATGTACGGATCAAATGTATCTTACTACCCAGACAAGAGTGTGCGTTTATATAACCCCCTCTTGCCATCTGGTGAAGTTTTGAAGACTTGGTTTTCTAGTGTTAATTACCAAGGTGCTAGGACCCAGCCACAACTTCCTTTACTCAAAAGAAATCATCAATATCATTTAGCGATGCATTTCGATTGTCAACCTGAGAATGGTGTCTATATCAAACTGATCTTCTTAAATCGTTATGAGGATGTATTGGAGGAAAAAGTTGAAAAGGCAAGAGAGTTTACCTTTACTTATCCAGAGGATACCTATACTTATCGCATTTCCCTTTTGAGTGCTGGTTTTCAAGAATTAACCTTTTATGATTTTTCAATTAAGGAGATAAAAAGTGTTTAGACGTTTAGGTCAAGATTTCCAGCTTAGGAAAGTGAAAAAGATTTTAAAGAGGATCAATACCTTAAAAGGCAAGATGTCCTCTCTTTCGGATCAAGAATTGGTCGCTAAAACAGTGGAGTTTCGTCAGCGTCTTTCCAAGGGAGAAAGTCTAGATGACCTTTTAGTAGAAGCTTTTGCAGTGGTGCGTGAAGCAGACAAGCGGATTTTAGGGATGTTCCCCTATGATGTTCAGGTCATGGGAGCTATTGTCATGCACTACGGAAATGTTGCTGAGATGAATACAGGTGAAGGTAAAACCCTAACAGCCACCATGCCGGTCTATTTGAACGCTCTTTCAGGAGAAGGTGTGATGGTTGTTACGCCTAATGAGTATTTATCAAAGCGGGATGCAGAGGAAATGGGCCAAGTTTATCGTTTCCTAGGCTTGACTATTGGGGTCCCATTTACAGGGGATCCAAAGAAGGAAATGAAAGCAGAAGAAAAGAAACTGATCTATGCTTCGGATATCATTTACACAACCAATGGTAATTTAGGTTTTGATTACCTAAATGATAATCTGGCTTCTAATGAAGAAGGTAAGTTTTTGCGACCTTTTAACTATGTCATCATTGATGAAATTGACGATATCTTGCTTGATAGTGCACAAACTCCTTTGATTATTGCGGGTTCTCCTCGTGTTCAGTCTAATTACTATGGGATCATTGATACACTGGTGACAACGCTGGTCGAAGGAGAAGATTATATTTTCAAAGAGGAGAAGGAAGAGGTCTGGCTTACTACTAAGGGGGCCAAGTCTGCTGAAAGTTTCCTAGGAATTGACAACTTATATAAGGAAGAACATGCTTCCTTTGCTCGCCATTTAGTCTATGCGATTCGAGCTCATAAGCTCTTTACTAAAGATAAGGACTATATCATTCGTGGAAATGAGATGGTATTGGTGGATAAGGGGACTGGTCGTTTAATGGAAATGACCAAACTGCAGGGAGGACTCCATCAGGCCATTGAAGCCAAGGAACATGTGAAGTTGTCTCCTGAAACGAGGGCCATGGCTTCCATCACCTATCAGAGTCTATTTAAGATGTTTAAAAAAGTATCTGGGATGACGGGAACAGGAAAGGTAGCAGAAAAAGAATTTCTTGAGACTTATAATATGGCCGTTATTCGCATCCCAACCAATCGTCCTAGACAACGGATTGATTATCCAGATAATCTCTATGTAACTTTACCGGAGAAAGTTTATGCGTCTTTAGAATACATCAAAGAATACCATGCTAAGGGGAATCCTTTATTGGTTTTTGTTGGATCAGTTGAAATGTCTCAACTTTATTCATCTCTCTTGCTCCGTGAAGGGATTGCACATAACGTTCTCAATGCCAATAATGCTGCGCGTGAGGCCCAAATCATCGCGGAATCAGGTCAGATGGGGGCCGTAACAGTTGCGACCTCAATGGCAGGACGTGGTACGGATATTAAACTCGGTAAGGGAGTTGCAGAGCTTGGTGGCTTGATTGTCATTGGAACAGAGCGGATGGAAAGTCAGCGGATTGACCTTCAAATCCGTGGTCGTTCTGGCCGTCAGGGAGATCCTGGGATGAGTAAGTTTTTTGTATCCTTAGAGGACGATGTTATTAAGAAATTTGGTCCTTCTTGGGTGCATAAAAAGTACAAAGATTACCAAGTTCAAGATATGACGCAACCAGAAATTCTCAAAGGTCGTAAGTATCGTAATCTGGTTGAAAGAGCGCAACATGCCAGTGATAGTGCTGGTCGAACTGCCCGTCGTCAGACCTTAGAGTATGCTGAGAGCATGAATATCCAACGGGATATGATTTACAAGGAACGAAATCGTCTAATAGATGGTTCTCGTGACTTAGAAGATGTAGTTTTGGATATCATCAAGAGATGTACAGAAGCGGTAGCGGCTGAACACTATACCAGTCGTGAATTGTTGTTTCACTTTATTGTTACCAATATCAGTTTCCATGTAAAGGAGATTCCAGATAATCTAGACTTATCTAATCAGAAACAAGTCCGCTCTTTTATTCAACAAGTTGTGAATAGAGAACTCTCTGAAAAGAAGGAATTACTGGAACAACATGACTTGTATGAACAGTATTTACGACTCTCTCTACTGAAGGCTATCGATGATAACTGGGTGGAGCAAGTAGACTATCTACAACAATTGTCTATGGCTATCGGTGGCCAATCTGCTGCACAGAAAAACCCAATTGTAGAATATTATCAAGAAGCCTATGCAGGCTTTGAAACGATGAAAGAGCAAATTCGTGCTGATATGGTACGGAATCTCCTGATGGGGCTGGTTGAGGTCACTCCAAAAGGTGAAATCGTGACTCATTTTCCATAAGAGGAGAAAATATGACAATTTACAATATAAATTTAGGAATTGGCTGGGCTAGTAGCGGTGTAGAATATGCTCAGGCCTATCGTGCCGGTATTTTTCGAAGTTTGAATTTACCCTCTAAATTTATCTTTACAGATATGATTCTAGCTGATAATATTCAGCACTTAACAGCCAATATTGGTTTTGATGATGATCAAGTGATTTGGCTTTATAATCACTTTACAGATATCAAGATTGCACCGACTAGCGTGACGGTTGAGGATGTCTTGGCTACTTTTGCCGGTGTTGAAAGTCGTAGAGAAAAGAATGGCAAGGTTTTGCGTATCTTCTTTTCTGACCAAGATAAGTTTATAACCTGTTATTTGGTTGATGAGAACAAGGACTTGGTTCAACATGTGGAGTATGTATTTAAGGGGAACCTGATTCGTAAGGATTACTTCTCTTATACGCGTTATTGTAGCGAGTATTTTGCTCCCAAGGACAATGTTGCAGTCCTATACCAACGAACTTTTTACAATGAAGACGGAACTCCAGCCTATGATATCTTGATGAATCAAGGGAAGGAAGAAGTTTACCGTTTTAAGGATAAGATTTTCTATGGGAAGCCAGCCTTCATGCGTGCTTTTATGAAATCCTTGAATTTGAACAAGTCTGATTTGGTCATTCTGGATAGGGAGACAGGCATTGGACAGGTTGTTTTTGAGGAAGCACAGGCAGCGCATCTAGCGGTAGTTGTTCATGCGGAGCATTATAGTGAAAATGCTACAAATGAGGATTATATCCTTTGGAACAACTATTATGACTATCAGTTTACCAATGCAGATAAGGTTGACTTCTTTATTGTATCAACTGATAGACAGAATGAAGTGTTGCAAGCGCAATTTGCCAAATACACCCAGCACCAACCAAAGGTTGTTACCATTCCTGTAGGAAGTATTGATGCATTAACTGAGTCAAGTCAGGGACGTAAGCCATTTTCATTGATTACTGCTTCGCGTCTTGCTAAAGAAAAACACATTGATTGGTTGGTCAAGGCGGTCATTGAGGCGCGTAAGGAAATCCCTGAATTAACCTTTGATATCTATGGTAGCGGCGGAGAAGATTCTCTGCTTAGAGAAATTATTACTAGTCATAAGGCAGAGGACTATATCCAGCTCAAGGGACATGCGGAACTTTCGCAGATTTATAGCCAGTATGAGGTCTACTTAACGGCTTCTACCAGCGAAGGCTTTGGTTTGACCTTGATGGAAGCTATTGGTTCAGGCCTTCCTCTAATCGGTTTTGATGTGCCTTATGGCAATCAGACTTTTATAGAGGATGGGAAAAATGGTTATTTGATTCCAAGTTCATCTGACCATGTAGAAGACCAAATCAAGCAAGCTTACGCAGCTAAGATTTGTCAATTGTATCAAGAAAATCGTCTAGAGGGTATGCGAGACCATTCTTATCAAATTGCAGAAGGTTTCTTAACCAAAGAAATTTTAGAAAAGTGGAAAAAAACAGTAGAGGAGGTGCTCCATGATTGAACTTTATGATCGTTATAGTCAGGGAAGTCGAGATTTACATGAAAGCCTAGCCGCTACTGGTCTTTCTCAACTTGGAGTGGTCATCGATGAAGATGGTTTTCTGCCTGATGGTCTGGTATCTCCTTTTACTTATTATCTAGACTATGAAAAGGGGAAACCTCTCTATTTTAACCAAGTTCCTGTTCCAGCTTTTTGGGAAATTTCAGGAAATAATCAGTCTGCTCGTATTGAAGATATGACGCAGGAGAGAGCCGTCATTCATTATGCTGATGGAATGCAGGCTCGCTTGGTTAAACGGGTAGATTGGAAAGACTTGGAAGGTCGAGTCCGTCAAGTTGATCATTATAATCGCTTTGGAGCTTGCTTTGCTACAACGACCTATAGTGCTGATAGTGAGCCGATCATGACGGTTTACCAAGATGTCAATGGTCAGGAGGTGTTACTTGCAAACCATGTGACAGGTGATATCTTATTGACCTTACCTGGTCAGTCCATGCGTTACTTTGCAAATAAGGTTGAATTTATTACCTTCTTTTTGCAAGATTTGGAAATAGATACAAGTCAACTTATCTTTAATACCTTAGCGACTCCTTTCTTGGTTTCTTTCCATCATCCAGATAAATCTGGCTCAGATGTTTTGGTTTGGCAGGAACCTCTCTATGATGCCATTCCAGGCAATATGCAGTTGATTTTAGAGAGTGATGATGTGCGTACTAAGAAAATCATCATTCCAAACAAGGCGACTTATGAACGTGCTTTAGAGTTGACTGACGAGAAATACCATGATCAGTTTGTGCACTTGGGTTACCATTACCAGTTCAAACGAGATAATTTCCTAAGACGAGATGCCTTAATCTTGACTAATTCAGATCAGATTGAGCGAGTGGAAGCAATCGTAGAAGCCTTGCCTGATGTCACTTTCCGTATCGCGGCGGTAACAGAGATGTCTTCTAAGCTCTTAGATATGCTTCGCTATCCTAATGTGGTCCTTTACCAGAACGCTAGTCCACAGAAGATTCAGGAGTTGTATCAACTGTCGGATATTTATTTGGATATCAATCACAGCAATGAGTTGTTGCAGGCGGTGCGTCAGGCCTTTGAGCACAATCTCTTGATTCTTGGATTTAATCAGACAGTGCATAATAGACTTTATATCGCTCCAGACCATTTATTTGAAAGTAGTGAGGTTTCTGCTTTGGTTGAGACTCTAAAACTGGCCCTTTCAGATGTTACCCAAATGAGTCTGGCACTTGGGAAGCAAGGTCAACATGCAAATTATGTTGACTTGGTGCGATATCAGGAAACCATGCAAACTGTTTTAGGAGGCTAATATGTCAGACGAAGATTTATTTTACAAAGACGTTGAAGGTCGCATGGAAGAGTTGAAACAAAAACCGATTAAGAAGGAAAAAGAAACTCGAGGGGAAAAGATTAGTAAAACTTTTTCACTCATCTTGGGTTTAATGATTTTGATTGGTTTGCTCTTTACTTTGTTGGGAATTTTGAGGTAGGCCTATGACTGACATACTGATTGTTTTAGCTATTGTCCTCTCTCTTGCTTTGATTGTATTGGTGACCATACAACCCCGTCAAAATCAACTATTTTCCATGGATGCGACCAGTAATATTGGTAAACCAAGCTACTGGCAGAGCAATACCTTGGTCAAGGTTCTTACTTTATTGGTGAGTTTGGCCTTATTCGTTTTACTATTAACCTTTATGGTAATAACTTACAAATAAAAGAAAACTTCAGATATTCACCTTTTGTGATTGGTCTGAAGTTTTCTTTTTTACTGTCCATATTTTTGGTAAAAGTCAACTTTTACTTGGATGAAGGTTTTGGCTTCACGTAGGAGTTGAAGAAGTGTGGCACGGGTTTCAAATTCTTCTCTTGTCTTGGGCAGACTGCGATTACGGAAGACTTCCAGATAACGTTCAATTTCATCTAGCAAATCAGAAGCAGGATTGGTCTGGCTCAGTTGACCTGCAATTTTTGAAAAGAGTTGGGCCAAAATCAGGCTCTCACTGGCAGCTAGGTGACAGGTGTTGATTTGCTGGGCCATATTTCGCAGGATGCGACTTTGTCGCTGTCTCATCTCAAAGTAGTGAATATGGTAATCAGTCTGGTGAAAGAGGTGGTCTGAGTGATCCAAATAGACCAGTCTGAGGGCTTCTTCCAAAAGGGTGTCTAATTCTTCAACCAGTTGTGCTCGGTTGCGTCCATCCCCTCTGGATAAATAATATTTGAAGCGTTGGAGGATATCTTTTAACTTTTCTTCTACCAATGTGTGGTAGTGATGAATTTTCTCTTCTCGTGAAGGCATGTAGAGATTAACCAGCAAGGCAAATCCTGTACCGATAGAAAAGAGAAGGAATTCATTGACTAGAAGGTCTGGAGAGGTTGACTCTTGTACCAAGAGATGGCTAACCAAAACAGTGCTTGGTGTGATGCCAATTTCCCAGCCCATCTTGTAGGCTAGAGGAACATAAAGAGCTAGATAGAGGCCAAGGCTCCAGATATGAAATCCGCTCAAGTGAAAAGCCAGAACTCCGATAACCAAAGCTAGAAGCATGGAAAAAAGACGATTTCGGGCCAGTTTTAAGGTACTTCTACGGGTATCGGATAGGCTCAAGAGGGCAATGATTCCAGCTGAAACTGCTGAGGAGAGATTGAGAAAATAAGCAAGAAGACAGGCAAGACAGGTAGCTAAGATGAGCTTGGTCGTACGTTGGCTAATAGACATATGGATTTCCTAGTAAGTTAGAATAAAAGCGGAAAAGACAAGACCTGAGCAGGCTTGTCTTTATGAGTTATTTTTTACGGGCTGCTGCGTATTCGGCAACAGCAGTAAAGAGGACGTCTGTAGAAGAGTTGAGGGCTGTTTCGCATGAGTCCTGGATGACACCAATCACAAATCCAACACCGACAACTTGCATGGCAATATCGTTAGAAATACCGAAAAGGCTACAAGCAACTGGGATAAGAAGGAGGGATCCTCCGGCAATACCAGAAGCACCACAGGCTGAGATTGCTGCTACTACACTGAGGACAAAGGCTGTAGCAAAGTCAACAGGGATTCCAAGAGTATTTACTGCAGCAAGGGTTAAAACGTTAATAGTAATCGCTGCCCCTGCCATGTTGATAGTAGAACCAAGTGGGATAGAAACAGAATAGGTATCTGGATCCAGACCGAGGTCGTGGCAAAGTTTCATATTGACAGGGATGTTAGCCGCAGAACTACGAGTGAAGAAGGCTGTAACACCGCTGACACGCAAACATTTCCAAACGAGGGGATAAGGGTTTCTCTTCATAAAGAGGAAGGCAATTAGTGGATTGACTACCAGAGCCACAAAGAACATAGTTGTCACCAAGAGGGCAAGCAAGATTCCATAGTTAGCTAGGCTTCCGATTCCCTTATCAGAGATGGTTTTGAAGACAAGACCAAGGATTCCAAACGGAGCTAGGTTGATGATCCATTCTACAATCTTAGAAGTCACATCAGCCATGGTTTTTAGCAATTCTTTACTATTTTTGCTGGCTTCTCTCATAGCAATACCGAAAACAACTGCCCAAGATAGGATACCGATGTAGTTGGCAGTAATAAGGGCATTGACTGGATTGTCAACCAGTTTGAGCAAGAGGTTGCTGAGGACCTGGCCAATTCCATCTGGTGGTGCGATTTCTGTATTGGCACTATTTAAGGTAATCTCAACAGGGACGATGAAACTTGCTAGGACAGCAACAAGTGCCGCTGCAAAGGTTCCTACCAAGTAAAGGAAGATAACCGTTTTCATGTTGCTATCTTGTCCCTTTTGATGTTGGGAAAGGGCGTTAGCAACGAGGGCAAAGACTAGAATAGGTGCGATGGCTTTGAGGCCACCAACAAAGAGATCTCCGAGTAGACCAATTCCTGAAATGTTAGGAAGTATCAGCCCTAGGGTTCCTCCAATAAGCATGCCAATCAAAATCCGTTTGATTAGGCTTGCCTTATTCCAAGCATGAATGAATTTTTTCATAACAATCTCCTTTGTTGTGTAATGTTTATGATTATAGTATAAATATGAGCTAAAATCAAGAATTTTCTGTCTATTTTGGCTATTATTTTTGAATATTTATGGAGATTCATCATTTGTGAAAGTATGGTATAATAAATGAAAGGAGTTTTCTATGAAAGAATTTATTCAAACCTATCTCAATAAGCTTGATATAACAACGATTATTGAAAATATCTTAACCAAGTTAATTTCTCTGTTATTACTATTTTTGCTCTTTTATATAGCTAAAAAACTACTTCATACCATGGTGCAGAGAATTGTCAAACCTTCTCTAAAAATGTCTCGTCATGATGTCGGGCGTCAGAAAACCATCTCACGTTTATTAGAGAATGTGTTTAATTATACCCTTTATTTCTTTTTACTTTACTGCATTTTGTCGATTTTAGGTTTGCCAGTTTCTAGTTTGCTGGCAGGGGCTGGGATTGCTGGGGTGGCTATTGGAATGGGAGCCCAAGGCTTTCTATCTGATGTCATCAATGGCTTTTTCATCCTCTTTGAACGTCAACTGGATGTGGGAGATGAGGTCGTTTTGACAAATGGTCCTATTACCGTATCAGGCAAGGTTGTCAGTGTCGGCATTCGAACAACGCAACTCAGAGGAGAAGATCAGGTTCTGCACTTCGTTCCCAATCGGAATATCACCGTCGTCAGCAATTTCTCACGCACAGACTAGACCTGTTATTTTAAGTAATTTGTGGTATAATAGAAAGAGTTTAATAAAGGAGAAAAGATGGTTTTAGAAAAGCAGTTGGGCAATGGTTGTACCTGGATAGACCTTGATGTGGATAAGATTAAAAATATGGAAGATCTTTCTGACATCTATGGATTGGACAAGGAAACCATTGAGTATGCTCTGGATAGAAATGAACGAGCTCATATGGATTATAACCGTGAAACGGAGACGGTAACCTTTATTTATAATGTTCTTGATTTAGAAAAAGACAAAGAATATTATGAAGCGATTCCCATGACCTTTATCGTCGAAAGACAACGAATGATTACCATCAGCAACCATAAGAATGCTTATGTCATTGATCAGATGTCAGCTTATCTGGATAGCCATGAGTCGCTTTCTATTTACAAGTTTCTCTTTGCTGGTTTAGAGATTATCAGTAACGCTTATTATCCTGTCATTGAAGAGATGGATAAAAGTAAGGACGAAATTAGTGCCTTGCTACGTCAAACTACAACAAAGAAAAATCTCTTCGCCCTCTCTGACTTGGAGACTGGTATGGTTTACTTGACAGCAGCAGCAAAACAAAATCGACTCCTCTTGGAACATATCCAGGGCCATGCTCTTTATCGGAGATTTAATGATGTCGAACGAGAGCAGTTTGATGATGCCATGATTGAAGCCCATCAGTTGGTGTCTATGACAGACTTGATTTCTCAAGTCTTGCAACAACTCTCAGCTTCTTACAACAACATCCTAAACAATAACTTGAATGATAGTTTGTCAATTTTGACTATTATCTCCGTCTTACTAGCAGTACTTGCGGTTATTACAGGTTTCTTCGGAATGAATGTTCCTCTACCATTTACAGAAGAGCCAAATGCTTGGATTTATATCTTAATGACTAGCTTGATTTTATGGGTGGCCTTATCTCAATGGCTGAAGAAAATTACTAGAAAATAAAAGAAAAGGAGCCAAAATGGTGATTGAAAACTACATGCCAGACTTTGCTGTGGAAGCAGTCTATGATCTGACAGTCCCAAGCCTGCAGGCGCATGGAATCAAGGCTGTTTTGGTCGATTTGGACAATACCCTCATTGCTTGGAACAACCCTGACGGGACGCCAGAGATGAAGCAATGGCTACATGATCTTCGGGACGCGGGCATTCGCATCATTGTGGTATCAAATAACACTAAAAAACGCGTCCAACGAGCAGTTGAGAAATTTGGGATTGACTACGTTTATTGGGCTCTGAAGCCCTTCACATTTGGGATTGACCGTGCCATGAAGGAATTTCATTATGAGAAAAGTGAAGTGGTCATGGTTGGCGACCAGCTCATGACAGATATACGAGCAGCCCACCGTGCAGGCATTCGCTCGATTTTAGTCAAACCCTTGGTCCAACATGACTCGATCAAAACGCAGATTAACCGAGCTCGTGAGCGCCGTGTGATGCGAAAAATCACTGAAAAGTACGGACCGATTACATATAAAAAAGGAATTTAACTATGGAAGAAATTCTCTGTATTGGTTGCGGAGCAACCATTCAGACGACAGACAAGGCTGGTCTTGGATTTACTCCACAGTCGGCACTTGAAAAAGGTTTGGAGACGGGCGAAGTCTATTGCCAACGCTGTTTCCGTCTCCGCCACTACAATGAAATCACGGATGTCCAGTTGACGGACGATGATTTCCTCAAGCTCTTGCACGAGGTGGGAGACAGTGATGCCTTAGTGGTCAATGTCATTGATATCTTTGATTTTAATGGCTCTGTTATCCCAGGCTTGCCACGTTTTGTCTCAGGCAATGATGTCCTCTTGGTAGGAAATAAAAAAGATATCCTCCCTAAGTCAGTTAAACCAGGCAAGATTAGCCAGTGGCTCATGGAACGTGCCCACGAAGAAGGACTTCGTCCAGTCGATGTCGTCCTAACTTCGGCACAAAACAAACATGCCATTAAGGAAGTCATTGACAAGATTGAACACTACCGTAAGGGCCGCGATGTCTATGTGGTCGGTGTAACCAATGTTGGAAAATCAACTCTTATCAATGCTATTATCCAAGAAATCACGGGTGATCAGAATGTCATTACGACTTCGCGCTTCCCAGGGACAACCTTGGACAAGATTGAGATTCCGCTTGACGACGGATCTTATATCTACGACACACCGGGGATTATCCACCGTCACCAGATGGCTCACTACTTGACGGCCAAAAACCTCAAGTATGTCAGCCCTAAAAAGGAAATCAAGCCTAAAACCTACCAGCTAAATCCAGAGCAAACCCTGTTTTTAGGTGGTCTCGGACGCTTTGACTTTATTGCAGGTGAAAAGCAAGGTTTCACAGCCTTTTTTGACAATGAACTCAAATTGCATCGTACCAAGCTAGAAGGAGCCAGTGCCTTTTATGATAAGCACCTCGGAACTCTCCTGACACCACCAAATAGCAAGGAAAAAGAAGATTTTCCTAAACTGGTTGAGCATCTATTTAACATCAAGGATAAGACAGACCTAGTCATCTCAGGCCTAGGATGGATTCGTGTAACAGGAACTGCCAAAATCGCCGTCTGGGCACCAGAAGGCGTCGCAGTCGTCGCACGAAAAGCAATTATTTAAAATAAAATCACTGAGCGAACAAAGTGAGCTCATAAAGAGATAGTTATTGCCGTGGGGTCTTGCCAATCGTTAGATTGGCAAGGGGCACAATTGAGACCAAGGCTCAATTATGAGGTCAGGAAATCCATTTTTCAAAGATGAGATCTTTGGGAAATTAGTTCCGACCGTCCCTCACCACCTAAAATAACTATCAAAAAACAAGGAAGAAAATTATGTCATTAACATCAAAACAACGTGCCTTCCTCAACAGTCAGGCACACACTCTCAAACCCATCATCCAAATCGGGAAAAATGGACTTAACGACCAAATCAAAACCAGCGTCCGTCGGGCTCTTGACGCACGGGAATTGATTAAGGTTACACTCTTGCAAAATACAGATGAAAACATCCACGAAGTAGCTGAAATCTTGGAAGAAGAAATTGGTGTGGATACTGTCCAAAAAATCGGACGCATCTTGATTTTGTTTAAGCAATCTAGCAAGAAAGAAAATCGCAAGATTTCTAAAAAAGTCAAAGAAATCTAAGACCGAAACTCCAAATAACTGTTTTTACAGAGAAATAAAGGAGACTAGCCTATGGCAATCGAACTATTGACTCCCTTTACCAAAGTAGAGTTGGAGCCAGAAATCAAGGAGAAAAAACGCAAACAAGTCGGAATCTTAGGGGGGAATTTTAACCCTGTTCACAATGCCCATCTCATCGTTGCGGACCAAGTACGCCAGCAGTTGGGATTGGATCAGGTTTTGCTCATGCCGGAATATCAACCCCCTCACGTAGACAAAAAGGAGACCATTCCTGAACATCATCGTCTCAAGATGCTTGAGTTGGCGATTGAGGGAATTGAAGGTCTAGCCATTGAAACAATTGAGTTGGAACGTAAGGGCATTTCCTACACCTACGACACCATGAAGATTTTGACAGAGCAACATCCTGATACGGATTATTACTTTATTATTGGTGCGGATATGGTGGACTATCTGCCTAAGTGGTACCGAATTGATGAGCTGGTTGAAATGGTTCAGTTTGTGGGGGTTCAGCGCCCGCGCTACAAGGCTGGAACTTCCTATCCAGTTATCTGGGTGGATGTGCCTCTCATGGATATCTCGTCCAGCATGGTGCGTGACTTCCTTGCCCAAGGTCGGAAACCCAACTTTCTCCTGCCTCAGCCTGTGCTAGACTACATCGAGAAGGAGGGTCTCTACTGATGGCCTATCAAGACTATATCAACTGCTCTCGTGAGGCTTTGTTGGAAAAAATGGCAGAGCTTCTGCCTGAAAAACGCTTAACCCATTGCTTGGGTGTGGAGCGTGCAGCCATAGAACTGGCTCAGC
This sequence comes from Streptococcus mitis, assembly GCA_946190205.1. Classification (GTDB taxonomy): domain Bacteria; phylum Bacillota; class Bacilli; order Lactobacillales; family Streptococcaceae; genus Streptococcus; species Streptococcus mitis_DI. The sequence continues at coordinate 29,914 of CAMHZO010000007.1, forward strand.
GCTTTGGAGTAGATGTCGTGAAAGCAGGATTAGCAGGCCTTCTTCATGACTACGCTAAAAAGCTGTCAGATCAGGAATTTCTAGACTTGATTGACCGTTATCAGCTAGACCCTGACCTCAAAAATTGGGGCAATAATGTCTGGCATGGTATGGTTGGCATCTACAAGATTCAGGAAGATTTGAATTTGCATGATTCTGAAATTCTACGAGCTATTGAAATCCATACAGTTGGGGCTGGTCAGATGACAGACTTAGATAAGGTCATCTATGTCGCAGACTATATCGAGCACAATCGAGCCTTTCCTGGAGTAGATGTGGCGCGTGAGATTGCAAGTTTGTCACTTAATAAGGCAGTAGCTTATGAGACAGCTCGCACTGTGGAGCATTTAGCTCATCAGGGATTCCCTATCTATCCCCAAACCCTTGAAACCTATAACGCCTTTGTGCACTATTTGAAAGAGGACTAAATGAACGAAAAAGAATTACTAGAACTAGTCGTGAAAGCGGCTGATGAGAAACGTGCGGAGGATATTCTCGCACTTGACGTACAAGATTTGACTAGCGTGACGGACTATTTTGTTATCACTAGCTCAATGAATAGCCGTCAGTTGGACGCTATCGCTGATAATATCCGTGAAAAAGTAGCGGAAGCAGGATTTAAAGGTAGTCATGTCGAAGGCGACGCAGCTGGAGGTTGGGTCTTGCTGGACCTTGGTGCTGTCGTTGTGCATGTCTTTTCAGAAGAAATGCGTGCCCATTATAACCTAGAGAAGCTATGGCATGAGGCGAATTCAGTAGATATTTCAGAAGCTCTTGCTTAGAAGATGAACTCAGTTGTAGTCAACTGGGTTTCTTTGCTTATTTTAGAAAATTGATGGAAAGGTAAAGAGCGAGTGGTGTTTGCCATGGAGGCTCTTGGTATCATGATTATGGCAACTTATGAAACCTTTGCGGCGGTCTATGATGCAGTAATGGACGATAGTTTATACGACAAATGGACGGATTTTTCTCTGCGTCATTTGCCTAAGACCAAGGAGAGAAAGAAACTCTTGGAATTGGCTTGTGGGACAGGAATTCAATCGGTGCGCTTCTCTCAGGCTGGTTTTGATGTGACTGGACTTGACTTGAGTGGGGATATGTTGAAGATTGCTGAGAAGAGAGCTGCTTCAGCCAAACAAAAGATTGATTTTATCGAAGGCAATATGCTGGATTTGTCCAAGGCAGGTAAATATGACTTTGTTACTTGTTATTCGGACTCCATCTGCTACATGCAGGATGAGGTGGAAGTAGGGGACGTTTTTAAGGAAGTGTATAATGCCCTCAACGAAGACGGAGTTTTCATCTTTGACGTGCACTCGACCTACCAGACAGATGAAGTTTTTCCAGGCTATTCTTACCATGAAAATGCGGAAGAGTTCGCCATGCTCTGGGATACCTACGAGGACGAAGCACCTCACTCCATCATCCATGAATTGACCTTTTTTATCAAGGAGGCTGACGGTTCCTTTAGTCGTCACGATGAAGTGCATGAGGAGAGGACTTATGAGGTTTTGACATATGATATTTTGCTGGAACAGGCTGGTTTTAAGTCCTTCAAACTCTATGCGGATTTTGAGGACAAGGAGCCAACAGAAACCAGCACCCGTTGGTTTTTTGTGGCGCAGAAGTAGGAGATCACTATGACCATCACAGGTATTATCGCGGAGTTTAATCCTTTTCATAATGGGCATAAATACCTGCTTGAGCAGGCGAAGGGGCTGAAAATCGTTGCCGTGTCTGGGAATTTCATGCAGAGAGGTGAGCCTGCTATCGTGGACAAGTGGACACGGTCCCAGATGGCACTGGGAAATGGGGCAGATTTGGTAGTAGAATTGCCCTTTTTAGTCAGTGTTCAGGCAGCAGATTTCTTTGGTCAAGGTGCTGTGGATATCTTGGCGCGTTTGGGGATTGATACTCTAGCTTTTGGGACAGAGGAAGTTCTGGACTACCAGAAAATTGCTGACTTATACACAGAGAAAAGTGTTGAGATGGAGAAATTTGTGGAAAATCTACCTGATTCCCTATCTTATCCCCAGAAAACCCAAGCCATGTGGAAGGAGTTTGCAGATCTTGATTTTTCAGGCAATACGCCCAATCATGTTCTTGCCCTTGCCTATGCCAAGGTAGTTGCAGGACGAAACATCAGGCTGTATCCGATTCAGCGTCAGGGAGCGGGCTACCATTCTGTGGATAAAGATGTGGACTTTGCCTCGGCGACAGCTCTGCGTCAGCATCAGAAGGACCAAGACTTCTTAGAACGCTTTATGCCATCTGTTGCTCTCTTTGAGCAGGCTAATAAGGTGAGTTGGGAAGACTATTTTCCCTTGCTTCGCTATCAAATCTTGTCCAATCCAGACCTAACCACCATCTATCAGGTCAATCAAGAAATGGCTGTGCGCATTAATGAAGCTATTAAAACAGCCCAGTCTGTGGAAGAATTGGTCGAGGCGGTTGCGACCAAACGATATACCAAAGCGCGTGTCAGACGCCTTTTGACTTATATCTTGGTGCAAGCTAGAGAAAGTGACTTACCAGAAGGGATTCATGTCCTTGGTTTTACCGAAAAAGGCAGACAACACCTTAAGTCTCTGAAAGGTCAGGTCAATCTAGTCAGCCGAATTGGCAAAGAACCTTGGGATGTCATGACCCAAAAGGCAGACCAGATTTACCAACTGGGAAAGCCAAGTATAGCAGAGCAGAATTTTGGAAGAGTGCCGATAAGAATAGAAATAAACTAAGTCTACTGAAAGGTGGACTTTTTGAATTTTTTACGAATAAATAGATAGAAAAAGAAAATCTTGTACAAGTTCCTGACAATTTCTTTCTTTTCATGTATAATAGTGGAAAAGAGGTAAAACGAGGTATGGTTATGGAAGCAGTTCTTTACTCAACATTCCGAAATCATTTAAAGGACTACATGAAAAAGGTAAATGATGAATTTGAGCCTTTGACGGTGGTTAATAAAAATCCAGATGAGGACATTGTAGTTCTTTCAAAGAGTGAGTGGGATAGTATTCAAGAAACCCTGAGAATCGCTCAAAATAAGGAGTTATCAGACAAGGTTTTGAGAGGAATGGCTCAAGTTCGTGCTGGAAGCACTCAGGTCCATGTTATTGAGGAGTGATGAATGCTGCTCAAGTTTACAGAAGATGCCTGGGCAGATTATTGCTACTGGCAAAATCAGGATAAGAAAACGTTAAAAAGAATCAATAAACTAATCAAGGATATTCAACGTGATCCCTTTACAGGAATAGGTAAACCAGAACCACTCAAGTATGACTACCAAGGAGCTTGGTCACGGCGTATTGATGCAGAAAATCGCTTGATTTATATGATGGATGGGGATAGCATCGCTTTCTTGTCTTTCAAAGATCATTACTAAGTCTGCTTAAAAGTAGGCTTTTTCTCAAGTCTCTACTAAACTACTATTTCTAAATAACAAGTTTATTTTAGCAAATGCATTCCAAATTCCTCAAAACATATTCTATTTTAGGTTTGTGAAAATCACTTTTTTATGGTAGAATGTAAAAGAATGTATGTCATTCGGAATAACAATAAAATGAGGTAAAAACATGGAAATCATGTCGCTTGCGATTGCTGTTTTTGCCGTCATCATTGGTTTAGTCATTGGATATGTCAGCATCTCAGCCAAGATGAAATCATCTCAGGAAGCTGCAGAGTTGATGCTTTTAAATGCTGAACAAGAAGCAACTAATTTACGTGGACAAGCTGAACGTGAAGCGGATTTATTGGTTAATGAAGCTAAGCGTGAAAGTAAGTCTCTTAAAAAAGAAGCACTATTGGAGGCCAAAGAAGAAGCCAGAAAATACCGTGAAGAAGTGGACGCTGAATTCAAATCAGAACGTCAAGAACTCAAACAAATCGAAAGTCGTTTGACAGAGAGAGCAACTAGCCTTGACCGTAAAGACGACAATTTGACGAGTAAAGAACAAACACTTGAACAAAAAGAACAAAGTATTTCTGATAGAGCTAAAAACCTTGATGCGCGTGAAGAGCAATTAGAGGAAGTCGAAAGACAAAAAGAAGCAGAACTAGAGCGTATTGGTGCTCTGTCTCAGGCAGAAGCACGAGATATTATCTTGGCACAGACAGAGGAAAACTTGACCAAGGAGATTGCTAGCCGTATTCGCGAAGCTGAGCAAGAGGTCAAGGAACGTTCTGACAAAATGGCCAAGGACATCCTGGTTCAAGCTATGCAACGTATCGCTGGTGAATATGTAGCAGAGTCAACAAACTCAACAGTTCATCTGCCAGACGATACTATGAAGGGACGCATTATTGGTCGTGAAGGTCGTAACATTCGTACCTTTGAAAGTTTGACAGGGGTTGATGTCATTATCGACGATACACCAGAAGTAGTGACCTTGTCAGGTTTTGATCCGATTCGTCGTGAGATTGCCCGTATGACTATGGAAATGTTGCTCAAAGATGGTCGTATCCACCCAGCTCGTATCGAAGAGCTGGTTGAGAAAAACCGTCAAGAGATTGACAATAAGATCCGTGAATACGGTGAGGCAGCAGCCTATGAGATTGGTGCGCCAAACCTTCATCCAGACTTGATGAAGATTATGGGACGTTTGCAGTTCCGTACTTCTTATGGACAAAATGTCTTGCGTCATTCGATTGAGGTTGCTAAGTTGGCTGGTATCATGGCGAGCGAACTTGGTGAAAATGCGGCTCTTGCCCGTCGTGCTGGATTCCTTCACGATATCGGAAAAGCCATTGACCGCGAGGTTGAAGGTAGCCACGTTGAAATCGGTATGGAACTGGCACGTAAGTACAAGGAACACCCAGTTGTGGTGAATACGATTGCTAGTCACCACGGAGATGTTGAAGCTGAGAGCGTCATTGCAGTGATCGTCGCTGCAGCAGATGCCTTGAGCGCAGCTCGGCCAGGTGCTCGTAGTGAGTCTCTTGAAAGCTACATCAAGCGTCTCCATGATTTGGAAGAAATTGCTAACGGCTTTGAAGGAGTACAAAATAGCTTTGCCCTTCAAGCAGGACGTGAAATCCGCATCATGGTCAATCCAGGACAAATCAAGGACGACAAAGTCACAATCTTGGCTCACAAAGTTCGTGAGAAAATTGAAAACAATCTAGATTACCCAGGAAATATCAAGGTAACCGTGATTCGCGAGCTTCGTGCAGTAGATTATGCTAAATAAATAAGAAAGAGCAGTTGAAAAATTACTGCTTTTTTGTTACACTAGATAGAAAGACTGTAAAGGATAATCTGGCTTTTTGTCATTATTCTAGAGAAATGTTATTTCACAGACTGACTAAAAGGAGACACAATGGCAGACCGAGGCTTACTAATCGTTTTTTCTGGTCCTTCAGGGGTTGGAAAAGGAACGGTTAGAAGAGAGATTTTTGAGAGTTCTGAAAACCAATTTCAATACTCTGTATCGATGACGACACGCGCACAACGTCCTGGAGAAGTGGATGGTGTTGACTATTTCTTCCGTACTCGCGAAGAATTTGAAGAACTGATTCGTCAAGGACAGATGTTGGAATACGCAGAATATGTCGGCAACTACTATGGAACTCCTCTGACCTATGTCAATGAAACCTTGGACAAGGGAATCGATGTTTTCCTTGAAATTGAAGTTCAGGGCGCTCTTCAGGTCAAGAAAAAGGTTCCAGATGCTGTCTTTATCTTCCTGACACCACCAGATTTGGATGAATTGCAAGATCGTTTGGTAGGACGTGGAACAGATAGTGCAGAAGTGATTGCCCAACGAATCGAAAAAGCCAAGGAAGAAATTGCCCTCATGCGTGAGTATGATTATGCGATTGTCAACGATCAGGTGCCCCTAGCTGCTGAGCGTGTCAAACGTGTTATTGAAGCAGAGCACTTCCGTGTGGATCGTGTCATTGGTCACTATCAGGAGATGTTACCAAAATCTCCAACTACCCGATAAAATTTAGAAAATAGGTACAAGCAAATGATGTTAAAACCCTCTATTGATACCTTGCTCGACAAGGTTCCTTCAAAATATTCACTCGTAATCTTGGAAGCAAAACGTGCCCACGAATTGGAAGCAGGTGCGCCAGCAACTCAAGGTTTCAAGTCTGAAAAATCAACTCTTCGCGCTTTAGAAGAAATCGAATCAGGAAACGTAACAATTCACCCAGATCCAGAAGGGAAACGTGAAGCAGTGCGTCGCCGTATCGAAGAAGAAAAACGTCGCAAAGAAGAAGAAGAAAAGAAAATCAAAGAGCAAATTGCTAAAGAAAAAGAAGATGGTGAAAAAATTTAAGGTTGGGGGGACTCAATCTTATTTTTTCTATTGCAAGAATATACTGACAAGGAGGAGGTGAGAAGATGGCTATAGCCAAGATTATTGTAGATGTGCCCTTGATGCAGACGGACCAGCCCTATAGTTACAGGATTCCTGAGGAATTCGAGGGAATGCTGGAAGTTGGGATGCGGGTTCATGTACCTTTTGGTAAGGGCAATCGCCTGATTCAAGGGATTGTTCTTGGTTTGGATTCTCAATCATCTAAAGAAGAGATGGAGCAAGATTTAAAAGATATTGCCGAGGTACTGGATTTTTCCCCTGTTCTCACGCAAGAACAACTCTGGCTGGCTGAGGAGTTACGCAAATCTGTCTTCTCCTACAAAATCTCTATCCTCAAGGCTATGTTACCAGGATTTCTGAACTCCAGCTATGACAAGATTCTCTATCCTCTGGCAGGTCTGAGTCAGGAAGACCGAGAGCGCTTGTTTGGTTCAGAGGATTCGCTTGCCTTTTCTTCTCTGGATTTAGCTAAGCAAGCTGAAATGATGCGTTTGACTAGAAAAGGCCTGCTTGGTCTGGAGTATCAGGCAGTCGATCAAAAGAAGGTCAAGACCCAGTCTTGGTATGAGGTAGACCTTGCTCAATTAGAAAGTGTAGAGATTTCTACACGCGCCAAGAAAAAGTTAGAACTGAGAGACTATTTGCTTTCTCATCCTGAGAGTGCTTCCTTGGCTAGTTTGCTAGAGTTCTATTCGAGGGAGCAAGTTAACTTCTTTGTGGAACGAGGTGCTGTGACCATGGTTCAAAAGGAAGTCCAACGCTCGGCTGCTTATTTTGAAGGAATTGAAGCAAGTAGACCTTTGGAGTTAAATCCAGAGCAAAGACAGGCGCGTGATGCGGTTGTGAGTGCGATTGGCAGTCATCAGGCTCCCTTCCTCCTTCAAGGGATTACAGGAAGTGGGAAGACCGAGGTTTATTTGCAGATTATCCAAGGGACCTTGGACAAAGGCAAGACAGCTATTTTGCTGGTGCCTGAGATTTCCTTGACTCCACAGATGACCGAGCGTTTTATTGCTCGTTTTGGTGAGAAAGTGGCCATTCTTCATTCAGGCCTGTCCAATGGTGAAAAGTATGATGAATGGCGCAAAGTGGAACGTGGCGATGCCCAAGTTGTTGTTGGTGCTAGATCGGCCATCTTTGCTCCGCTGAAGAATCTAGGTGTTATGATTATCGATGAGGAGCACGAAGCGACTTATAAGCAGGACAGCAATCCCCGTTACCATGCTAGAGAGGTTGCTATTCTAAGGTCCCAGTACAATCAAGCAGCTCTGGTACTTGGTTCAGCAACTCCTAGTCTGGAAAGCCGTGCGCGGGCTGGAAAAGGCGTCTATCAACACTTGCGTCTGACTCAACGCGCCAATCCTTTAGCTAGGATCCCTGAGGTTCAAGTGGTTGATTTTCGTGACTATATCGGACAAAACGAGACGTCAAACTTTACGCCTCCCTTGCTAGAAGCCATTCAAGACCGTCTAGCTAAAAAAGAGCAGGTGGTTCTCATGCTCAATCGCCGTGGTTATTCTAGCTTTGTCATGTGTCGGGAATGTGGGACGGTAGATACTTGTCCCAACTGTGATATTTCCCTGACCTTGCATATGGATACCAAGACCATGAATTGCCATTATTGTGGTTTTTCAAAGGACATACCTCAGGTCTGTCCTAACTGTAAGAGTCGCAGTATTCGTTATTATGGGACAGGAACTCAGAAGGCTTATGACGAGCTGGCAGAACTCTTTCCCCAGGCCCGCATTTTGCGGATGGATGTGGACACGACTCGTAAGAAAGGTAGTCACCAAGCTCTTCTTGACCAGTTTGGACGAGGAGAAGCGGATATCTTGCTAGGAACTCAGATGATTGCTAAGGGATTGGATTTTCCAAATGTGACTTTAGTCGGAGTTCTAAATGCGGATACGGCCTTGAATCTGCCTGATTTCCGTTCTTCTGAGAGAACCTTCCAGCTCTTGACTCAGGTTGCAGGCCGGGCAGGTCGTGCTGAAAAAGCTGGGCAGGTCTTGATTCAGTCTTACAATCCTCAGCACTACGCTATTCGATTTGCAAAGGATCAGGATTACGAAGGTTTTTATGCCTATGAAATGGGAATCAGACGACAACTTGGTTATCCGCCTTACTATTTCACCATTGGCATTACCATTTCTCACAAGAAAGAAGAAGAGGTGGTCAAACGTGCTTATGAAGTTATGAACATTTTGCGGTCAGGATTGTCAGAGACCAGTAACATTCTTGGGCCAACCCCCAAACCGATTGCTCGTACCCACAACCTCTATCATTACCAGATTTTAATTAAATACCGTTTAGAAGATGAGCTGGGGCTAACCCTCAACCAGGTCTTGGCCTTGACTCAAGAGCGGGAAAATAGTGAGCTCCGTCTCAGTATTGACCATGAGCCACAGCAATTTTTATAAGAAGGAGAAGATATGACAAAATTAATCTTTATGGGGACCCCCGACTTTTCAGCAACAGTCTTAAAAGGACTTTTGACAGATGACCGTTACGAAATTCTAGCCGTTGTGACCCAGCCAGACCGTGCTGTAGGACGTAAAAAAGTGATCCAAGAAACCCCAGTCAAGCAGGCTGCTAAAGAAGCGGGTCTTCCAATCTACCAACCTGAAAAATTATCTGGAAGTCCAGAGATGGAAGCTATTATGAAGCTAGGAGCAGATGGAATTGTGACTGCTGCTTTTGGGCAGTTTCTCCCAAGTAAACTCCTTGATAGCATGGACTTTGCGGTCAATGTTCACGCTTCTCTTCTTCCTAAACATCGTGGTGGAGCGCCAATCCATTATGCCTTGATTCAAGGGGATAAGGAAGCTGGTGTGACCATTATGGAAATGGTTAAGGAAATGGATGCAGGAGATATGATTTCTCGTCGTAGCGTTCCGATCACAGATGAGGACAATGTCGGCACCTTGTTTGAGAAATTGGCGCTAGTTGGTCGTGATTTGCTTTTGGATACTTTGCCTGCCTATATTGCTGGTGATATCAAACCTGAAGCGCAGGATCCAAGTCAGGTTACTTTCTCGCCAAATATCAAGCCAGAAGAAGAAAAACTGGACTGGAATAAAACCAATCGTCAACTCTTTAACCAAATCCGTGGAATGAATCCGTGGCCTGTTGCCCATACTTTCCTTAAGGGCGACCGCTTTAAGATTTATGAAGTTCTAGCAGTAGAAGGTCAGGGAAATCCAGGTGAAATCCTCTCTATTGGCAAGAAAGAATTAATTGTCGCAACGGCAGTAGGAGCTCTGTCTCTCAAACAAGTGCAGCCAGCAGGCAAACCTAAGATGGACATTGCTTCCTTCCTCAACGGTGTTGGACGGACATTGACAGTAGGAGAACGATTTGGTGACTAAAGTAGAAACAGCTAGAAGTCTAGCCCTAGCAGTATTAGAGGATGTCTTTATCAACCAAGCATACTCAAACATCGCCTTAAATAAGCATCTCAAGGGAAGCCAACTTTCAGCAGCAGACAAGGGTTTGGCGACCGAGCTGGTCTATGGAACGGTAGCCCGTAAACTGACTCTGGAATGGTACCTATCCCACTTTATCGAAGACAGAGATCAGTTAGACAGCTGGCTCTACGTCCTTCTCCTCATGAGTGCCTACCAACTCCGCTATTTGGACAAGATTCCAGACCATGCTGTGGTCAATGAAGCAGTAGAATTGGCCAAAGTCCGTAAAAAAGGCAGTGAAAAATTGGTCAACGCCGTCCTTCGTCGTATTCTACGTGAAGGCTGGCCAGATATCACCAGCATCAAACGAAAAAACAAGCGTGATTCCATTGCCTATTCTCTCCCAGTTTGGCTAGTTGCCAAGCTCAAGGAAGAATACGGAGAGGAGCGAGCGCAAGCTATTTTTGAAAGTCTTTTGGTGCGCAACAAGGCCAGTATTCGTGTGACTGATTTAAACCGAAAAGAGGAAATCCAAACCTTGTTGGAGGCCAGTGCTTCACCTTTGTCTGTTTCTGGTCTGGTTAAGGAGCAAGGCCACTTTGCGGGACATGACCTATTTTCAGAGGGGGCTATTACTATCCAAGACGAGTCTAGTCAGCTGGTTGCTCCGACGCTTGATTTAAAAGGGCATGAGCAGGTTCTAGATGCCTGTGCTGCTCCGGGTGGGAAAACAGCCCATATAGCCTCTTATCTCACGACAGGTCAGGTTACTGCTCTGGACTTGTACGACCATAAGTTGGACTTAATTCAAGAAAACGCCCAACGTCTAGGGGTTGCAGATCGGATTCAAAGGCAAAAATTGGATGCCAGAAAGGTACATGAGTTTTTTGGTCAGGATTCTTTTGATAAGATTTTGGTGGATGCTCCCTGTTCAGGAATCGGTCTTCTGCGCCGAAAACCAGACATCAAATACAATAAAGAAACGGCAGATTTCGCGTCCTTGCAGGAAATTCAGCTAGAAATATTAGGTAGTGTTTGTCAAACACTACGCAAAGGTGGTATAATAACTTATAGTACCTGTACTATTGTCTCAGAGGAGAACTTTCAAGTCGTACAGGCATTTTTAGAAAGTCATCCTGAATTTGAGCAGGTAACACTAGAACATGAATGTAAGGATATCATGAAAGATGGCTGTATCCTCATTACACCTGAATTGTATGGAAGTGATGGATTCTTCATCAGTCAATTTCGCAAGATATCGGATTAGGAAGGAACTAACACATGGAAATTTCATTATTAACAGATGTTGGTCAGAAACGAACAAATAACCAAGACTATGTCAACCACTATGTCAATAGAGCTGGACGTACCATGATTATCCTAGCTGATGGTATGGGAGGTCATCGTGCAGGGAATATCGCTAGTGAAATGGCGGTAACAGACCTAGGTGTAGCTTGGGTAGATACTCAAATCGATACAGTTAATGAAGTGCGTGAATGGTTTGCTAACAACCTTGAGATTGAAAATCAAAGGATTAACCAATTGGGACAAAATGAAGCCTATAAAGGAATGGGAACAACCCTTGAGGCTGTAGCCATTATTGATAATCAGGCTATTTATGCTCACATCGGAGATTCTCGTATTGGTTTGATTCGTGGAGAAGAATACCACCAGTTAACGAGCGACCATTCTTTAGTCAATGAATTGCTCAAGGCTGGTCAATTGACACCTGAAGAAGCTGCTAGCCATCCACAGAAAAATATTATTACTCAATCTATTGGTCAAAAAGATGAAATTCAGCCTGATTTTGGAATGATCACCCTTGAGCCGGGAGACTATCTCTTACTCAATAGTGATGGCTTGACAAATATGATTTCAGGCAGTGAGATTTCTGATATTGTAACCAGCGATATTTCTTTGGCAGATAAGGCAGCAACCTTGATTCGTTTTGCCAACAATGCAGGTGGTTTAGACAATATCACAGTTGCCCTTATTGCTGTTAATGAGGAGGCAACAGAATGATCCAAATCGGCAAGATTTTTGCCGGGCGGTATCGGATTATCAAACAAATTGGTCGAGGAGGCATGGCAGATGTCTATTTGGCCAAGGATTTGATTTTGGACGGTGAAGAAGTGGCAGTGAAGGTCCTGAGGACCAACTACCAAACAGATCCTATTGCAGTGGCTCGTTTTCAGCGGGAAGCGAGAGCCATGGCAGATCTGGACCATCCTCATATCGTTCGGATTACAGATATCGGTGAAGAAGAGGGACAACAGTATCTCGCAATGGAATATGTTGCTGGATTAGACCTCAAACGCTATATCAAGGAACATCACCCTCTTTCAAATGAAGAAGCGATTCGAATCATGGGACAAATCCTCTTGGCTATGCGCTTAGCCCATACTCGAGGAATTGTTCACAGGGATTTGAAACCGCAAAATATCCTTTTGACCCCAGATGGGACTGCCAAGGTTACAGACTTTGGGATTGCAGTAGCCTTTGCAGAGACCAGTCTGACTCAGACCAACTCAATGCTGGGTTCGGTTCATTATTTGTCTCCAGAGCAGGCGCGTGGTTCTAAAGCAACTGTACAGAGTGATATCTATGCCATGGGGATTATTTTCTATGAGATGCTGACAGGTCATATTCCTTACGATGGGGATAGTGCAGTGACCATCGCCCTCCAGCATTTCCAGAAACCACTGCCATCGGTTATAGCTGAAAATCCATCTGTGCCTCAGGCTCTAGAAAATGTTGTTATTAAGGCAACTGCCAAGAAATTGACAGATCGCTACAAATCAGTCGCTGAAATGTATGTGGATTTGTCTAGTAGTTTGTCTTATAATCGTCGCAATGAACCAAAGCTAGTCTTTGACGATGCAACTAAGGCAGATACTAAAACTCTTCCTAAAGTTCCACAAAGTACTCTGACTTCTATTCCTAAAGCTCCGGTACAAGAGGGAAGACCTCAACCTAAGCTTCAGCCTCATCAGACAGAAAAAACGGTACCTAGTTCAAAGCCAACCAAACGTCGTCGTATGAAAGCACGTTATCCAATTTTATTTGCGACCTTCTTGTTGGTTGTGGCATCCTTGGTATGGATTTTATATAGAACGCCTGCTACCATTGCTATTCCAAATGTGGCAGGTCAGACGGTTGCAGAGGCTAAAGAGGCTCTAAAAAAAGCCAATTTTGAGGTTGGTGAAGAAAAATCAGAGGCCAGTGATAAGGTTGAAGAAGGTCGGGTTATTCGTACAGACCCTGAAGCTGGTAAAACACGTAAAGAAGGAACAAAAATTAATTTGATTGTGTCTTCTGGTCAGCAGTCTTTCCAACTCGGAAATTATCTCGGAAGAAAGTCCAGTGATGTAGTGGCAGAATTGAAGGGTAAGAAGGTTCCAGAAAATCTGATTAAGATTGAGGAAGAAGAATCCAACGAAATCGAAGCCGGTACAATCATGAAACAAAGTTTACCGGAGGGAACAACCTATGATCTTAGCAAGGCAACTCAAATAGTTTTGACAGTCGCTAAGAAGGTGAATTCTATTTCAATGCCAAGCTATATTGGTTCTAGTCGAGAATTTGCAGTCAATAATCTTACAGAGATATATGACATTAAAAAAGCTAATATCGAAGTTGTAGAAGTGTCTAAAGCTCCTGAAGGAACTGCTGAGGGGACTGTTGTAGAGCAAAGTCCAAAACCGGGTGAAAAGGTAGATTTGAACACCACTCGTGTTAAAATTTCTATTTATAAAGCGAAGCCGACTCGTTCTTCTTCAACTTCTTCATCCTCATCCTCTTCGTCGTCTAGTTCTTCTCGGAAACCTAACGAGCCGGGGAATGCAGAAACCTCCCCAACACAAGGAAACTCGCAAGGTAATTCACAACGAGGAGATACTTCCCCAGATAATCCATAGTGATACTAGAATCTTTGTCATGATTTCATGGCAAAGATTTTTTTTGAGTCCGGATTTGTGATAGAATAGAAGGAGTTGATAAAAGGAGGAACGCATGGAAGAATCAAGAGAATTAAATGCCGTCATCGATGTGATTATGCTAGCAGGAACCATTCTCCTCAAAAGTGGTTCAGAGATTCATCGTGTAGAAGATACCATGATTCGAATTGCGCATTCGCAGGGGATTGTGGATTGCAATGTTCTTGCCATGCCTGCCGCTATCTTTTTCTCCATTGAAAATACCAATATTTCTCGCATGAAGCGCGTGACTTCCTCTTCTTATAACATCGAAAAAGTCTGCGATGTGAACCAGATTTCTCGTCAGTTGGTAGGGGGGCAGATTGATTTAGAGACATCCTTCAAGCAATTGAAGGCCTTGCAAGCTCAGCCCCTTCCTTATACTAAGTTGCAGGTAACTCTGGCTGCGACCTTTAGCGCCCCTTTCTTTTCAATTATGTTTAGTGGAAATATCTACGACGCACTTGGGGCAGGAGTGGCTACCTTATTTGGTTTTGCCTTTTCCCTCTATGTGGAGAAGTTTATCCGAATTCCCTTTGTGACAGCCTTTGCTGGAGCCTTTGTCTTTGGGATGATAGCCCAGTTTTGGGCTCGCTACACAGGCTTTCCTTCAACAGCAGATTTGATTATAGCTGGTGCGGTCATGCCTTTTGTACCAGGGATTGCCTTGACCAATGCGGTCCGTGATATTATGACTAACCACATAAACTCTGGTATGAGTAAGATGTTTGAATCCCTGCTCATTACCCTAGCTTTAGGGGCAGGAACTTCTGTCGCCTTGGTATTGATGAACTAATATGACACTAACAACCTTTTTATTACAAGCAGTGGCAAGTCTTCTTGCCATTATCACTTTTTTAATCGTACTCAATGTGCAACGCTCTATGCTCTTACCTGGAGGGATTTTGGGCATGGCTGTCTGGCTAATTTATCTCTTGCTCAAGGAACCAACCAATGTCATTGTAGCCACCTTCATTGCGGCCATTATTGGTTCTTGTGTCAGCCAGATTTTAAGTATTATTTATAAGACACCTGCTGTGGTCTTTATCTTGGCCATCTTGGCACCTCTGGTTCCGGGTTATCTCTCCTATCGGACAACTGCCTTTTTTGTGACGGGAGATTACAGTCATGCCATTGCTAGTGCAACCTTGGTTGTTATGTTGGCTTTGGTGATTTCCATTGGAATGGCTAGCGGAACAGTGATTCTTAGACTGTATTCTTACTTACGAAAACAGCATAATCGTTAGACTAACAAGAGACTTGATTTGGTGAATCAAGTCTTTTTTCTCTCTTTTACTGCTATTTGTGATAAAATAGTATAGAACGATTTTTTACAATGAATGATAAAACAGAGGTAAATATGACAATCGGTATTGATAAGATTGGTTTTGCGACCGGTCAATATGTCTTGAAATTACAAGACTTAGCAGAAGCGAGGGGAATTGACCCTGAAAAATTAAGTAAAGGACTCTTACTCAAGGAATTGAGTATTGCGCCCCTAACTGAGGATATCGTGACCTTGGCGGCCAGTGCAAGTGATTCTATTTTAACGGAGCAAGAAAGAGCAGAAATTGATATGGTCATTGTAGCTACTGAGTCAGGAATTGACCAAAGTAAAGCTGCAGCCGTCTTTGTGCATGGTTTGCTGGGCATCCAGCCCTTTGCTCGTAGTTTCGAGATTAAAGAAGCCTGCTATGGAGCGACAGCTGCCCTTCATTATGCCAAATTGCATGTGGAAAATTCTCCAGAGTCCAAAGTTTTGGTTATTGCCAGTGATATTGCCAAATATGGTATTGAAACACCTGGAGAACCCACTCAGGGTGCTGGAAGTGTGGCTATGTTGATTACACAGAATCCACGCATTATGGCCTTTAATAATGACAATGTAGCTCAGACTCGTGACATCATGGATTTCTGGCGTCCAAATTACTCAACAACCCCTTATGTAAATGGTGTCTATTCTACCCAGCAATATCTAGATAGTTTGAAAACGACTTGGCTTGAATACCAAAAACGCTACCAGCTTACCTTAGATGATTTTGCTGCGGTTTGCTTCCACTTGCCTTATCCTAAATTAGCGCTAAAAGGCTTGAAAAAAATCATGGATAAGAGCCTGCCGCAAGAGAAAAAAGACCTCTTGCAAAAGCATTTTGACCAGTCTATTCTCTACAGTCAAAAGGTGGGAAATATCTATACAGGTTCCCTCTTCCTCGGACTCTTGTCTCTCTTGGAAAATACAGATAGCTTGAAGGCTGGGGATAAAATTGCCCTTTATAGTTACGGAAGTGGGGCTGTAGCTGAGTTCTTTAGCGGTGAATTGGTTGAAGGATATGAAGCTTATCTGGATAAGGACCGTTTGAACAAGCTCAACCAACGAACTGCCCTGTCTGTTGCAGACTATGAAAAAGTCTTCTTTGAGGAAGTAGAGTTAGACGAAACAAATTCTGCCCAGTTTGCTGGCTATGAAAATCAAGATTTTGCCTTGGTTGAAATTGTTGACCACCAACGCCGTTATAGCAAGGTTGAAAAATAATGAAGATAAGTTGGAATGGATTTTCTAAAAAATCATACCAAGAGCGCCTCGAGCTGTTAAAAGCTCAGGCGCTCCTTAGTCCTGAGAAGCAAGTGAGTTTGGAGCAGGATGAACAGATTAGTGTGACTGTGGCAGACCAGCTGAGTGAGAATGTAGTGGGAACTTTTTCTCTGCCTTATTCGCTGGTCCCAGAGGTTCTCGTTAACGGTCAGGAATACACAGTTCCCTATGTGACAGAAGAACCCTCAGTGGTTGCTGCGGCCAGCTATGCCAGTAAAATCATCAAGCGAGCAGGCGGTTTTATTGCCCAAGTCCATGAGCGCCAGATGATTGGGCAGGTAGCTCTTTATCAAGTTGCTAATCCTGAACAAGCGCAAGAGAAAATTGCCAGCAAGAAAGCCGAACTCTTGGAACTTGCCAATCAAGCCTATCCTTCTATCGTTAAACGTGGAGGTGGGGCGCGTGATTTGCATGTAGAGCAGATCAAAGGTGAAACAGACTTTCTCGTTGTTTATCTCCATGTCGATACCCAGGAAGCTATGGGAGCTAATATGCTCAACACCATGCTGGAAGCCTTGAAACCAGTCTTAGAAGAACTCAGTCAGGGACAGAGTCTCATGGGAATCCTGTCTAATTACGCGACCGATTCTCTGGTGACTGCAAGCTGTCGTATCGCCTTTCTATACTTGAGCCGCCAAAAGGATCAAGGACGAGAAATTGCGGAGAAGATAGCCTTGGCTAGTCAGTTTGCGCAGGCTGATACTTACCGAGCTGCTACTCATAATAAAGGGATTTTTAATGGTATAGATGCCATTTTAATAGCCACTGGTAATGACTGGCGTGCTATTGAAGCAGGGGCTCATGTCTTTGCCAGTCGAGATGGACGCTATCAAGGTCTTAGTCAATGGACGCTGGACCTTGAAAGAGAAGAATTGGTCGGTGAGATGACCCTGCCCATGCCTGTGGCGACCAAGGGTGGCTCTATTGGTCTCAACCCTCGTGTAGCTCTCAGTCATGAATTATTGGGAAATCCTTCTGCCAAAGAATTAGCCCAGATTATCGTGTCTATTGGTCTCGCCCAAAACTTTGCGGCCCTGAAAGCCTTGGTGAGTACGGGCATCCAGCAAGGCCACATGAAATTGCAGGCTAAATCCTTAGCTCTCCTAGCAGGTGCCAGTGAGGCCGAAGTTGTTCCCCTAGTCGAGCGCCTCATCGCAGATAAAACCTTTAACCTAGAGACAGCCCAGCGTTATTTAGAAAACTTAAGATCATAAAAAACTCAGACGAATTGGTCTGAGTTTTCTTGTGCTTAAATACTTTTTCCAGGTAATAGAGTAACTGGTAAGAAGTAACCAGTTGTTGCGACTTCCTTGCCTTCGATTTTTTGCAAGAGTAGGTCAACAGTGAGTTGGGCAATCTCTTGCATAGGTTGCTTCACAGTCGTCAAATGAGGATAGTAATTCTCGATAAAGTAGGTACCATCATAGCCGATGACCTTGAGCTCTTCAGGAACAGAAATACCCAGTTCTTGGGCAATTTTAATGACTAGAATAGCGGTCAAATCATCCGAAGCAAAGATGGCATCTGGTTTTTGATGGGTCAAGATATTCTTGATTTCCATTTCTTTTCTGACTGGAGAAAAGTCACTGGAAACATTGATAATAGGTGCTTTGGGGAGAATAGATGCAAAGCCAGCGTGGCGTAGTCCGGTTGGCGAATTAGAATTGTCATTCCCTGTAATCATGATGATAGACTGGGCACCTGTCTTGACTAAGGTCTGGGCTGCGAGAACCCCACCAGCATAATTGTCAGAGGAAACGACTGGAATGTCTGGAGACAGATTTCGGTCAAAGGAAATAATCGGTGCTGTCACACGATTGTAGTCTTCGATTCCCAAGTTGTGACTACCAGAAATGATGCCGTCTACCTGATTAGCTTCCAACATTTCGATGTATTCGCGTTCCTTTTCAGAATCGTGCTCACTGTTGCAGATGATGGTCTTATAACCATTTTTGAAGAGTTGGTGTTCCAGCTTATCAATCAATTCTGCGTAGAAAACGTTGGAAATATTTGGGAAAATCAAGCCGATTAATTTAGCCGATTTTCCTTGCAGACTACGAGCTAGGTTGTTGGGTTTATAGCCCAATTCCCGCATGGCTTCATTGACCTTTTGAATAGTTTTCTCTGATAAATAGCCTTTTTTATTGATAACCCGAGAAACGGTAGTAGGGCTGACGCCTGCAAGTTTGGCGACATCAGTTAGTTTTGCGACCATAATCTAATTCATAGTAAGTTCCAGTTGGGTTTCCAGATTTGATCAGGATACCATTTTGGTCCGCATGTGGGAAGACACGACCAGAAAATACTTTTTCTCCTTTATTGATGAAAATTTCAAAGACAGAGTTATCGATGAAGATTGTAGCAGTAGTAGCCTGGTTATCGATTGGGCAAGAACGAGTTGTCCCAAATTCTTGAGCGTACTGTTCACCAGCTTGGCTACGATCCACTGTCACTTGACCATTTACAAGGTCAAAGTTGATTGAAAGTCCCTTGCCTTCTTTATCAGCAAGTAAGACAATCTCGCTCTGGCTATTGGCTTCCAAGTTGAGTTCAAGTTCGTAAGTGTTATTGGTTTGGGCACGATTTGAGAAGGCTTCTTCAGAAGCACGAAGGTCCTTGACAGCTGCGACTGGGTATTGGTAGAGTTTACCGTCTTTGATAGTGAGTTCTTTGACCAAAGAGAAGGTTCCTTGGTGGTCAAAACGATCAGAAGGGTAAGAAACATCTGGCAAACCAAGCCAGCTAACAGCTAGAGCACGTCCATCAGGAGAGTTGAAGGCTTGAGTTGCATAGGCTTCGAAACCATAGTCCATGTTTTGAAGTTGAGACACATCTACCATTTTGGCATTTTCAGGGTCAAAGGAAGCCCCAATCTTATACATATTTGGATAGATATTATCGTAATCTAGAACTTTCTTATCCAATCCTTGTGGGCAGTAAAGAAGGACAGGTTGCTCCCCTACAAAGATCAGATTTGGGCATTCCATCATATAGGCAGTGCGGTCGTTAGCAAAGTCAAGGTCGCCAACAGCTTGCCAGTTTGTGTAGTCGTTGTCAATAGCTTTGTAGAGACGAACGAAGCCTTTTTTCTCCAAATCTTGTCCACCGACGATGGCATAGTATTGACCTTTAAAATTAAAAATTTGCGGATCGCGGAAGTGGTCTGTAGAGTCTGCCGGCTGGTCAATTAAGATCTTGTCAATCTTCGTAATATTGCCTTCCTTATCCATCAAAGCCCCAATCTGGTATGGGTGACGGATCCAATTTTCATCGCGGACATTTCCTGTATAAAATAGGAATAAGTTATCGCCAAACTGCATGGCAGAACCAGAGTAGGCACCGTGGCTATCTAATGGAGTGTCAGGCAAAACTTTGACTCCAGTTTCTGTGAAATGAACCAAGTCCTCACTTTCCAATTGAACCCAAGATTTCAAACCATGGGCTGCACCAAAAGGAAAGTTCTGATAAAAAACAATCCACTTTCCATCAAAGTAAGAAAAGCCATTTGGGTCGTTTAGGAGTCCTGTTTTTGGCTCAACATGGTAATGAGTATGCCATGGAGATTGTGCCATATTTTCTTTTATATGTTGAATTTCTTCTTGCGTCCAATCTTGATAAAGTCTGTAACGACGCTCAGTTGTCCATTTCATTCATTCATTCCTCCAAAAATCTTATCACTTTTAATAGTAACCGTTTTCGGAAAAAAAAGCAAGCCTTTTATGTTAAAAAAAAGAAAAAACTGTCAAACGTTTGTCACAAAATAAATGCAGGAAATCAATCAAATTTTCACGAAAATATGAAAGAGAATGAAACAAAACCCTTTTAAATAAGATTTTAAACTTATTTTTTCAAGGAATACCTGATAAAACAGTCAAAATCAATCAATCTAAAGCATGCTTACTAAGTGGATAGAATATTTTTTCTGCAAAACGCTTGACATATTTCTAAAACATGATAAAATAATAGTCGTAGGGCGGATAAAATCGCTTTCAAACAAGAACAAAATTTTATATAAGGAGATTTTTGCAAATGAACAATCAGGAAATTGCAAAAAAAGTCATCGATGCCTTGGGCGGACGTGAAAATGTCAACAGTGTTGCCCACTGTGCGACTCGTCTTCGTGTCATGGTCAAAGATGAAGGAAAAATCAATAAAGAAGTGATTGAGAACTTGGAAAAAGTTCAAGGTGCTTTCTTTAACTCAGGTCAATACCAAATCATCTTTGGTACAGGTACAGTTAACAAAATGTACGATGAAGTTGTTGCACTTGGTTTGCCAACATCATCTAAAGATGATATGAAAGCAGAAGCTGCCAAACAAGGGAACTGGTTCCAACGTGCTATCCGTACTTTCGGTGACGTTTTCGTTCCAATCATCCCAGTTATCGTAGCAACAGGTCTTTTCATGGGTGTACGTGGTCTATTGACTGCTCTTGGAATGACACTTCCAGCTGACGTGACAACTTACACGCAAATCTTGACAGATACAGCCTTTATCATCTTGCCAGGTTTGGTTGTGTGGTCAACCTTCCGTGTATTCGGTGGAAATCCAGCCGTTGGTATCGTTCTTGGTATGATGCTTGTTTCTGACTCGCTTCCAAACGCTTGGGCAGTCGCTTCAGGTGGTGAAGTAACAGCTATGAACTTCTTTGGTTTCATCCCTGTTGTTGGTTTGCAAGGTTCTGTTCTTCCAGCCTTCATCATCGGGGTTGTCGGAGCTAAATTTGAAAAAGCTGTCCGCAAGGTTGTTCCAGATGTCATTGACCTCTTGGTAACGCCATTTGTTACACTTTTGGTCATGTCTATCCTTGGACTCTTTGTCATTGGACCGGTCTTCCACGTCGTTGAAAACTACATCCTTATCGCTACAAAAGCGATCCTCAGCTTGCCATTTGGTCTTGGTGGTTTCTTGATCGGTGGGGTTCACCAATTGATTGTCGTGTCAGGTGTGCACCACATTTTCAACTTGCTTGAAGTTCAATTGCTTGCTGCTGACCATGCTAACCCATTCAACGCGATCATCACAGCTGCTATGACAGCTCAAGGTGCTGCGACTGTTGCGGTTGGTGTTAAAACTAAAAATCCAAAACTAAAAACACTTGCTTTCCCAGCTGCTCTTTCTGCCTTCCTAGGTATTACAGAGCCTGCTATTTTCGGGGTTAACTTGCGTTTCCGTAAACCATTCTTCCTTTCATTGATTGCTGGTGCAATCGGTGGTGGATTGGCTTCTATCCTTGGACTTGCAGGTACTGGTAATGGTATCACCGTCATCCCTGGTACAATGCTTTACATCGGTAACGGACAACTTGCACAATACCTTCTTATGGTAGCTGTATCATTCGTTCTTGGTTTCGCTCTTACTTATATGTTTGGTTATGAGGATGAAAAAGAAGTTGCTACTGAAGTAGAGACAGAACGTTTGGTCCAAGAAGAAACAACTGGTAACATTCCAGCAACTCTTCAAAATGAAACACTTGTAACTCCTATCGTTGGTGACGTTGTTGCTCTTGCTGATGTTAATGACCCAGTATTCTCAAGTGGAGCTATGGGACAAGGTATCGCTGTGAAACCTAGCCAAGGTGTGGTATATGCACCAGCTGATGCTGAAGTTTCAATTGCCTTTCCAACAGGACACGCTTTTGGTTTGAAAACAACTGATGGTGCTGAAGTTTTGATCCACGTTGGTATTGACACTGTATCTATGAATGGTGAAGGTTTTGAAGCAAAAGTTGCTCAAGGTGACAAGGTGAAAGCTGGCGATGTTCTTGGAACATTTGACTCAAACAAAATCGCTGCAGCTGGACTTGATGATACAACAATGGTTATCGTTACAAATACAGCTGACTACGCTTCAGTAGCTCCAGTCGCAACAGGTTCAGTTGCGAAGGGGGATGCTGTGATCGAAGTGAAAATCTAATCAATCCTCTCTAATGTGAAAACGAACAAATGACATGTTTGTTCGTTTTTGCTTGAATGGTAAGATTTACAGAGGAAAATCTAAAAAATTGAGAAACTTAGATTTTTAAAATATGCTATAATAAAGAAAATAAAAACAAGAGGTTTATCATGACAAAATTATATGGAAGCTTGGAAGCGGGCGGTACAAAGTTTGTCTGTGCTGTCGGTGATGAAAACTTTAACGTTGTAGAAAAAACACAATTTCCAACAACAACTCCAATCGAAACAATCGATAAAACCATTGAGTTCTTCTCAAAATTCGATAACCTTGCTGGTCTTGCAGTTGGTTCATTTGGTCCCATTGATATTGACAAAAACTCAAAAACTTATGGTTTTATCACAACGACTCCAAAACCAAACTGGGCAAATGTGGACTTGCTTGGTGCCCTTCGTCGCGCCCTCAACGTGCCAATGTACTTCACAACAGACGTAAACAGCTCTGCTTATGGTGAAGTGGTTGCCCGTAACAATGCTGGTGGTCGTATCGAAAACTTGGTTTACTACACAATCGGTACAGGTATCGGTGCAGGTGTTATCCAACGTGGTGAGTTTATCGGCGGTGTGGGTCACCCTGAGATGGGCCATTATTATGTTGCTAGACACCCAATGGATATTGAAAAAGAGTTTAAGGGTGTTTGTCCTTTCCATAAAGGATGTCTGGAAGGCTATGCAGCTGGTCCAAGTTTGGAAGCTCGTACAGGTGTTCGTGGGGAAAACATTGAACTCAACAACCCTGTTTGGGATGTTCAAGCCTACTATATCGCTCAAGCCGCGGTTAATGCGACAGTGACTTTCCGACCAGACGTGATTGTCTTTGGTGGAGGGGTCATGGCTCAACAACACATGCTGGATCGTGTCCGTGAGAAATTTACAGCTCTTCTCAATGGTTACCTACCAGTGCCAGATGTGCGTGAGTACATCGTCACTCCAGCAGTCGCAGGAAATGGTTCTGCTACTCTTGGAAACTTTGTTCTTGCAAAAGAAGTTTCAAAATAAAGCACAAAATCCGCTTGGGAAACCAAACGGATTTTGTAGTTGAAAACAATATTTTTGAGCTTTTCCTTAAGTGATTACGGACGGTAGCGACTTTCTTCGAAATTCCATACCTAAACTTTGAGCCTAATGTCTCAAAGTTTCCGAACACCTGAAACCATTAGATTTCAGGTGTTTCTATCACGGCGGAAAGGCTAGGTAAGTCCTCGCCTCACTATCGAAAAATAGGTATGATTTTCATACCAAAGTATATTTAGTATCAAGCTATAGTCAATCTACGTTCTAAAAATCCGCTTGGGAAACCAAACGGATTTTTTACATGTCAAAGCATTTGCCAGAAAAAGTCGATAATATAGGTCAGACCGTAGGTATAAACCACGAGGGTAAAGGGCTTGGTCAGAATGATGATAGTCATATAGCGCTTGAAGCTCATCTTGGTCAGGGCAGCCAGCATACAGAGAAAGTCAGCTGGACTAATGGGCCAAATCATCATAAAGATAAAGAAACGGTCAAAACGATTGCCCTTATCCAACCAGCCGATATACTTGTCATAGGTACGCTTGCTGACGACAGACTGGACAAAGGCAGCCCCATAGAGGCGCACCAGATAAAAGATAATGGCACAGCCAATCACAATCCCGATATAGTTGTAGATAGTCCCGATGATGTGGCCGTAGATAAAGACCCCAGCAACCGATGTCAAGGCTCCAGGAATGATAGGAACGACAGTCTGTAAAATCTGTAAAAAGATAAAGAGAGGTGGCCCCCAGATGCCTGCCTGCTGGATAAAGGCAGAGAGGGTTTCCTTAGACTGTAAAATCCCAGCCTGATAAGCCCAAATACAGAAAATCAAACTCCCAACCCCGCCGACAATCGATGAGATGTTGATAACTTGCTGCAGAAGGGGAGAAACAGCTTTCATTTGTTTATCCTGTGACATGTAAACTCCTCGTAGATAGTATAGTTCTACTATACCATATTTTGGAGGAGAAAGGGGGGATGAGTGTTTTTGGTAGAGTGAAGCTCAAGAATTTAAGCCTAATTTTATTCCATTTATAAAATTTAAGAACTGGTTTCATGATATAATGTGTATAAGTAAATTCATATTGGAGAAATTAAATGAAGTCAACAATAGAAAAAATTAATAAATTTAGAGATGATCGTGACTGGAGAAAATTTCATAATGAAAAAGATTTAGCTATATCTATTTCATTAGAAGCTAGTGAACTTTTAGAATTATTTCAATGGAAAGAATCAAAAGATGTTACCAGTAAATCATTAAAAAGAATAAAAGAGGAACTAGCTGATGTTTTTATTTATTCTATTATGTTAGCAGATAATCTAAATTTAGATATTGAAAATATTATTGATGAAAAATTAGAAAAAAATGCTAGAAAGTATCCTGTTGAGATTAGCAAAGGTAGTAATAAAAAATATACTGAGTTGGAGAAATAATGGCTAATATAAAAAGTCCAATTATAAGAGAGATAGAGTATTCAAACAATGCTCTTGTAGATCTTAAAAATCCAATTATAAGAGAGATAGAGTATTCAAACAATGCTCTTGTAGATCTTAAAAATCAATTTAATTTTAGCGGACATAAAAATGAGATAAAATTTTTATTTGATTATCCGGTTGTCTATATTGTTAACGATGAGAAGGATAATCAATTTAGTGTATATGTAGGAGAAACTACTGATATAATTAGACGAACAAGTCAACACTTAATGGATGATATAAAGAAAGGAAATAGAGATGATTGGAGAGATTTTGCAAAATCTCCGACAACGAAGATGTTTGTAATTGGTCACAATCATTTTAATAAGTCGTTAACTCTAGATATAGAAAACCGGTTAATGCTTTATTTATCAAGTGTTACTAATGTCATAAGAGTACAAAACAGAAAAGAAAATCCTCAAAATGAATATTATACATCTCACGAATTAGATTCAATTTTTTCAAAAATTTGGCGTTCGTTAAATAGAAAAAATGAGTACTTGTTTCCAGCTGAAAGTATAGTTAGAAATTCTGCAATATTTAAATCTTCTCCTTTTCATAAATTAACCAATGAGCAATTAAAAGCAAAAAATGAAATCATTTTTAAAATTACATCAGCGCTTAGTAAGAACGAGTTTGGAACTTTAATCTTGGTTAAAGGAGAAGCTGGTGCTGGTAAAACTGTTTTGATGAGTTCTTTAATCGATGATCTATTAAATTCTGATGACACGGATTTCCTAAGAGAAAATAATGCAATTAATTTGGTTGTTAATCATGATGATCAATTGAGTGTCTATAAAGAAATAGAGAAAAAGCTTGAATGGAAGAGTGGTTCAACTCTTGATGTTGCTATGAAACCAACTCAGTTTTTAAACGCACTAAAAAAGCAAGATGCTAATGCTGGTATAGTTGTTATTGACGAAGGACACTTACTTTTGACTGCAAAAAATCAAGCTTATCAAGGTGGTAATCATTTAAAGGATATACTATCAAAATCGAAAGTAGTAGTTTTAGTGTACGATGATAATCAAATAATGAGTAAATCTCAAATATGGGTAGATGATTCATTTTTGACTTTACAGCATCAAGCGAGGCTGTCTGGCAATTTAATTGAATTAAATAATCAAATGCGTATAAAAGCTAGTGAATCAACAATTAGTTGGATTAGAAATATTATTGATAAAAGAGAAATTACCAAATTAAAAGAAGATAATAACTATGATATCCAGATATTTAATTCTCCTAAGGAATTACAGGACGCTATTAAATTAAAAGATGAGAATCGTCATTTAGGGATTTCTAGGTTAATAGCAACTTATGATTGGGAATATAGTAGTCAATCTAAACCTGAATCTAAAGATTATTGGTGTGTGGAAATAGATGACTGGTCTTGTCCTTGGAATAGAGAATTGAGTAGGGATAGGAAAAACTCTAAACTTTCTTGGATTGAACAACCACAAACTATTGGTGAAGTAGGATCCACTTTTACTGTGCAAGGTTTTGATTTGAATTATGCTGGAGTCATTATTGGTCCATCGGTTAAATATAGAGATGGTAAAATTAAGTTTGATATCTCTGCTAGTAAAAATAAAGGAGCAGTTCAAAATAGGAAACTCGAAAATGGTGAAATGAAAAATTTTGGTGAAGATCTTTTAAAAAATGAATTAAATGTTTTACTTACAAGAGGAGTAAATGGACTCTATATCTACGCAGTAGATGAAGAACTTCAAGCGGCTTTAAAAAAGGCAATTTTATAAGATTATAAGGTAGGAATAGATATTTCTGAATCCAAACATGGTATAATGTCAATTATGAATAACAACAAACGTGCCCTTTGCCAACAACTCTGGGCGGAAAATAAATACCTCGTTTTGAGCCATTCCAGCAATATTTACAATGAGATTCGTCAGTATCTCAAGAATGAAGAGGTGGAGGTGAGTCAGGTTCAGGAGATGATTGACCGTGCCTGCCAGATTCCAGAACACAGGGGTCAGGTCTGCAATGCCTTTCAGCATATTTGGGGCTATTTCAAAAAGAAAGCGACAGATGCTGAGCGCCAGGACTACATGCTCTTGCTAGATCGCTATCGCTTTGGTCAGGCTTCTAAGGAAGATGTAATCGCTAAGACTCGAGATTTGCTTGAACGATATCCAAATACCTACTTGCAACATTCGACTTTACTGAAAGGAGACTCCCATGAGACTTTGGCATGAGGCTTTGATTTCACAACTTCCCCGTCCTCAACTTTTGGGGCAACATCGAGAGTGTTGCGCCCTACGTGGCAATGGCTGGGGCAGAAAGCATGCAACGGTGGACTATGTCTTTACCCACTCGCCCTATCGTCTCTATGCCTATCATGACTTGATTATGGAGGAGATGGTTAAACGAGGCTTTAAGGTCAGTCCAGAGTGGTTGGATAAAAACTACCGTGGTAAGATTTGTCCTTCTTATGAGGATTTACCTGAGGAGACTTTGACGAGACCTATTTACAAGGAGCACGATGCTGCCTACTTTGAGGAGTGCCTGGACAATCTCCGAGAGAAGGGGATTGAGCTGGAATAATAGTAAGGATTGCCTTCAATTTATAACTCTTCTCGTAATTTTTTCGAATAATAAAGATGAGACCTTTAGAGTTTTTCTAAGGTCTTCTTTTTATGAGTGTTCAGATTTACTTTTAATAACTTTTGAGTTATAATTTAATTAGAAAGAGGTTGCTTGGTGCATACGATTTACTTCTATAAGGACAAAAATGGAAATGAGCCAGTCTTGGATTATATGAGAGAATTGGCCTGTCGTAAAAGTAAGGATAGCCGCATCAAACTCAATAAACTAAATGACTATATCGAGTTACTTAGTCAGCAAGGGACCAGAGCTGGGGAACCCTATATGAAACACTTGGAAGATGAGATATGGGAACTAAGACCTTTGAGAGATCGAATTTTATTTGTAGCGTGGCTTGATGGTAGTTTTGTTCTTTTACATCATTTTGTCAAAAAGACTCAGAAAACTCCTAGAAGAGAAATTGAAAAAGCCAAGCGTGAACTGAAGGACTTAAAAGAAAGAGGGGTAAGTGATGAAGAATAGTGCTATTGGGAGTAACTGGAAGGATGTCAGGTCAGAACTCTTTACCAAGGAGGAAATACTTGAAAGTGATATGCGAGTGGCTATCATGAGTGAGTTGATTGAAGCCAGACATGAGCAAGGAATCAGCCAGAAAAAGCTAGAAGAACTCAGTGGAGTGAGTCAACCTGTCATAGCTAGGATGGAAACAGGAAAGACTAGCCCCCAGTTGGATACAGTCTTGAAAGTTTTAGCCAGTTTAGGAAAGACACTAGCAGTAGTCCCCCTCGAACAGAGAAAGAGTTGATAGGAAGAACTTGGAAAACTTTAACAAATTTAATAGTTATAGTGCCTCAAGTGTATAATATAGAAAAATTATGCTTTATTTATATCAAGTGCGAACGAAGTGAGCTTTTAGCGGATATTTCCCGCTATAGTGGTATTCTAGATAATAATTTATTATTATCTAGAACGGAATTTTTGAGACATTCTGGCTCAAAAATTAGGGATGAAATTACGAAGTAAGTTGCTCCCGTCCGCACTTTTCAGGGAAATATCAGAATTACAAAAGAAAAATCAACCTATAGTCTTTTCTAATAACAAGCCATAGTCACTTATAAGAATTACTAATAAGGCGTTTGAAGAGCTTAACTGCAATAGAGCTATAAAATAAGATATACAAAGGATTTGAGACATTTGTCTCAAGTCTTTTTCTTTTGTTTAAAACAGAGATATAGTTTCAAACTATATCAAAGCCTAATTTTTTACAATTATACAGATGATTCCTTTTCTGTTAAGATAGTTTCAACAACAAATTTTGGAGGACACATCATGTCAACTACAATCATCGGTTTCCCTCGTTTGGGCGAATTCCGCGAATTAAAATTTACAACTGAAAAATACTTTAGAAAAGAAATCTCAGAA
Organism: Streptococcus mitis; assembly: GCA_946190205.1. Classification (GTDB taxonomy): domain Bacteria; phylum Bacillota; class Bacilli; order Lactobacillales; family Streptococcaceae; genus Streptococcus; species Streptococcus mitis_DI. The sequence goes on from CAMHZO010000007.1 coordinate 58,681, forward strand.
GAAGAACTCTTGGCGGCCGCAAAAGACTTGCGTGCTAAACACTGGAATATTGTCAAAGAAAAAGGCATCACTCAAATCCCATCAAATGACTTTTCTCACTATGACAACTTCCTAGATGCAGCTTTCCTTTTCAACGTGGTACCTGCTTCAGTTCAAAACTTGGACTTGTCTGACCTTGAGCGCTACTTCGCTTTGGGTCGTGGTTACCAAGGAGAAAAAGGAGACGTTCGCGCCCTTCCAATGAAGAAATGGTTCAACACCAACTACCACTACATCGTTCCTAAATTTGAAAAAGACACTCAAGTAAAATTGGCTGGTCACAAAATCTTCGATGAGTTCCAAGAAGCCAAAGAACTTGGATTGAACACTCGCCCAGTTCTTGTAGGTCCATTCACTTTCCTTCAATTGTCAGATTTTGAAGAAGGCGTGAAAGCAGAAGATTTCGTAGACAGCTTAGTGGCTGCTTACCAAGAAGTTTTTGCTAAATTGGCAGAACTTGGTGCGACTCGTATCCAATTGGATGAAGCTGCTCTTGTAAAAGATTTGACAGCTGAAGAAAAAGCTCTCTTCTTGAACCTTTACAACAAACTTTTGGCTGACAAAAAAGGTCTTGAAGTATTGCTTCAAACTTACTTTGGAGACGTTCGTGACGTTTACGCTGACCTTGTAAACTTGCCAGTAGATGCTATCGGTCTTGACTTCGTTGAAGGTAAGAAAACTCTTGAACTCGTTAAAGGTGGTTTCCCAGCTGATAAGACTCTTTATGCAGGTATTGTCAATGGTAAAAACATCTGGCGTAACAACTACGAAAAGAGCTTGGCTATTCTTGAGCAAATCCCAGCTGAAAACATCGTATTGACAAGCTCATGCTCACTTCTTCATGTGCCATTTACAACTGCTAATGAAGAATTTGAACCAGCTATCTTGAACCACTTTGCTTTCGCAGTTGAAAAATTGGATGAAATCCGTGATTTGGATGCTATCCGCAATGGTAAAGGTGAAGAAGCTCTTGCAGCTAACAAAGAACTCTTTGCGACTGAACGTGTTGGTGTTAATGCAGAACTTCGTGCGCGCATCGCTGGTTTGACAGACGCTGACTACACTCGTTTGCCAGCTTTTGCAGAGCGTGAAGCTATCCAAGAAGAAGCTTTCAAACTTCCAGCTCTTCCAACAACAACTATCGGTTCATTCCCTCAAACAAAAGAAGTTCGTGCCAAACGTTTGGCTTACCGTAAAGGTGAATTGTCTCAAGAAGAGTACGACGCTTTCCTTGCTGAAACAATCGACGAATGGATCAAATGGCAAGAAGATATCGACTTTGATGTCCTTGTTCACGGTGAATTTGAGCGTAATGACATGGTTGAGTACTTCGGACAAAACTTGTCAGGTTACCTCTTCTCTAAAAATGGTTGGGTACAATCATACGGTATGCGTGGGGTTAAACCACCAATCATCTGGGGTGATGTCACTCGTCTTAACCCAATCACTGTGAAATGGTCTAGCTATGCACAAAGCCGTACAAACAAACCTGTTAAAGGTATGTTGACTGGACCTGTTACCATCCTCAACTGGTCATTCCCACGTGAAGACATCTCTATCAAGGATTCTACTCTTCAAATCGCTCTTGCTATCAAGGATGAAGTGCTTGACCTTGAAGCTGCTGGTGTGAAAATCATCCAAATCGACGAAGCTGCTCTTCGTGAAAAATTGCCACTCCGTCGTAGCGACTGGTACGAAGACTACCTTGACTGGGCAATTCCTGCCTTCCGCTTGGTACACTCAACAGTAGCACCAGACACACAAATCCACACTCACATGTGTTACTCAGAATTTACAGATATCATCCCAGCTATCGATAACTTGGATGCGGACGTTATCTCGTTTGAGGCTAGCCGTTCAAATCTTGAAATCTTGGACGAACTCAAAGCGAAAAACTTCCAAACAGAAGTGGGACCTGGGGTTTACGATATCCACTCTCCTCGTGTGCCAAATGAAGGCGAAATCGACCACACAATCGAAGCCATCCTTGCTAAAGTGCCAAGCAAGAAAGTTTGGATCAACCCTGACTGTGGTTTGAAAACACGTGGTATTCCAGAAACAAAAGAAAGCTTGATCCGCCTTGTTGAAGCAGCTAAAGCTGCGCGTGAGAAATTGTAAGATAAGGATTTCTCTAGAAGCGCTGTTTGGTCAATCTGCCTGTTTCACTTGGATTCTAGGAATCCAGCTAACGAAAAAATCAACTAGAAAAGGATAATGACTATGTCACGCCAAACACCGTCACTCTCATTTGAAGTGTTCCCTCCAAACCCAGAAGTGGGTAATGATAAAATTATTTCAGCCTTGCAGGACATGCAGGAGTTGGCTCCTCACTTTATCAGTGTAACTGCCAGCAATAATAAATTTAATATCAAGGAAACGACGGTTCGTTTGGCTGACTTTATCCAAAATGACTTGGCGATTCCGACTATTGCCCACTTGCCAGCCATCTATTTAACTAAGGACAAGGTGGCTGAAACTATTGCTGACTTGGATAAGGTTGGGGTGCAGAAAATCTTGGCTCTTCGTGGGGATATTATTCCTGATGTGGAACCTCAAAAGGATTTCCGTTATGCAACTGACTTGATTGAGTTCATCAAGGAACAAGCTCCTCACTTTGATATTATCGGAGCTTGCTATCCAGAAGGGCATCCAGATTCGCCAAATCAGATTTCAGATATCCAAAATCTCAAGAAGAAAGTAGATGCAGGTTGTTCGAGCCTAGTAACCCAGCTTTTCTTTGACAATGAGCGCTTCTATGATTTTCAGGACAAGTGTATCTTGGCTGGGATTGATGTTCCTATTCATGCAGGGATTATGCCAATTCTGAATCGAAATCAGGCTCTCCGCCTCTTGAAGACTTGTGAAAATATCCATCTTCCACGCAAATTTAAAGCCATCTTAGACAAGTATGAGCATGACCCTGAGTCGCTCAGAGCAGCAGGACTTGCCTATGCAGTGGACCAAATCGTGGACTTGGTAACTCAGGATGTTGCCGGTGTGCATCTCTACACTATGAACAATGCTGAAACAGCAAAATACATCCACCAAGCAACTCATGCCTTGTTTAATCATCAGTCTCTCGGATAATAAAAAGCAAACCATTCTTCTCAGGTGAGGGGAATGGTTCCTTTTTAATGGTAAAGACCGCACTTTTTAAGAAAAATATGATAAAATAGACTCTGTACGTACTTGATACAAAGATGAGGGTATTAAAAAGATAATGCATTTAAACCGAAAGTCTTAGATGCTTTAGAATCAAATCTTTCTGGTGACTAACGGTAGGAAAGAGCGACACGAACGAGTCAAATCGATATTATTTGACGAGAGAGTTAGTAAAGCATTTAGCTAATCACCTGATAGCGATTAGCGTGAAAGGTTTAGATGCTTTAGTATCAAACCTTTCTAATGATTTGTATCTTGAGTAATTGAACCCGGCCGAAAAGCTGTGTAAAAAAGATAAACTGTCTTGTCTTCATCGAAGACTTCGTCAGTTTCCTATTTTTACTTTGCTTTTGACGTCCTTGGTATCTTGAGAATTGAACTCGCCTACAACTCTGTGGAAAAAGATAAATCTGCCTAGGAGCAGTCGCTCCGTCGTTAGATTTCCTATTTTCCTTTGAGTTGCTTGACGGCTTAGTATCTTGATTTTTGTAGGCAAGGCGTATAATTTCATCAATCCAAAGGGGATTAAAATGACAAAACAAGTGTTTCAAACGACTTTTGCGGGTCGTGAGTTAATTGTAGAGACTGGTCAGGTTGCTAAGCAAGCAAATGGCTCTGTTGTCGTGCGTTACGGTGAGTCAACTGTCTTGACTGCTGCCGTTATGTCTAAGAAAATGGCAACTGGGGATTTTTTCCCTCTCCAAGTCAACTACGAAGAAAAAATGTATGCAGCTGGGAAATTTCCTGGTGGTTTTATGAAACGTGAAGGACGTCCTTCAACGGATGCGACTTTGACAGCGCGTTTGATTGACCGTCCAATCCGTCCTATGTTTGCGGAAGGCTTCCGTAACGAAGTACAAGTCATCAATACTGTGCTTTCTTATGACGAAAATGCATCTGCACCAATGGCAGCGATGTTTGGTTCATCCTTGGCGCTTTCTATTTCAGATATTCCGTTTGACGGACCAATCGCTGGGGTACAAGTGGGCTATGTAGATGGCCAAATCATCATCAATCCAAGTCAAGAACAAGCAGAGCAATCTCTCCTTGAGTTGACAGTAGCTGGTACTAAACACGCTATCAACATGGTTGAGTCTGGTGCCAAAGAATTGTCAGAAGAAATCATGTTGGAAGCCCTTCTTAAAGGGCATGAAGCAGTCAAAGAATTGATTGCCTTCCAAGAAGAAATCGTTGCGGCAGTCGGTAAAGAAAAAGCAGAAGTGGAATTGCTTCATGTAGATGCTGAATTGCAAGCTGAAATCATCGCAGCCTACAACAGCGACCTCCAAAAAGCGGTTCAAGTAGAAGAAAAATTGGCTCGTGAAGCTGCGACTCAAGCAGTTAAAGACCAAGTAACTGCTGTTTACGAAGAAAAATATGCAGACTACGAAGAATTTGACCGTATCATGCGTGATGTGGCTGAAATCTTGGAACAGATGGAACACGCTGAAGTGCGCCGTTTGATCACAGAAGACAAGGTGCGTCCTGATGGGCGTAAGGTCGATGAAATCCGTCCTTTGGATGCGGTTGTTGACTTCCTTCCTCGTGTGCACGGTTCAGGTCTCTTCACGCGTGGGCAAACTCAGGCCCTTTCTGTCTTGACCTTGGCTCCGATGGGGGAAACTCAAATCATCGATGGTTTGGATCCTGAGTACAAGAAACGCTTTATGCACCACTATAACTTCCCTCAATACTCTGTAGGGGAAACAGGTCGTTACGGTGCGCCAGGTCGTCGTGAAATTGGTCACGGTGCCCTTGGTGAGCGTGCTCTTGCTCAAGTCTTGCCAAGTTTGGAAGAATTCCCATATGCTATCCGCTTGGTAGCTGAGGTCTTGGAATCAAACGGTTCTTCATCTCAAGCTTCTATCTGTGCGGGAACGCTTGCCCTTATGGCTGGTGGTGTGCCAATCAAGGCGCCAGTAGCTGGTATTGCCATGGGACTTATCTCAGATGGAAACAACTATACGGTCTTGACAGATATCCAAGGTTTGGAAGACCACTTTGGAGACATGGACTTCAAGGTTGCAGGAACTCGTGACGGGATTACAGCCCTACAAATGGATATCAAGATTCAAGGGATTACTGCAGAAATCTTGACTGAGGCTCTTGCCCAAGCCAAGAAAGCCCGTTTTGAAATCCTTGATGTGATTGAAGCAACCATTCCAGAAGTTCGTCCAGAATTGGCTCCAACTGCTCCAAAAATTGATACGATCAAGATTGATGTGGATAAAATCAAGATTGTCATCGGTAAGGGTGGAGAAACCATCGACAAGATTATCGCCGAAACAGGTGTTAAGATTGATATCGATGAAGAAGGAAATGTGTCTATCTACTCTAGCGACCAAGATGCTATTAACCGTGCTAAAGAAATTATTGCTGGTTTGGTCCGTGAAGCTAAGGTGGACGAAGTTTACCGTGCTAAAGTCGTTCGTATCGAGAAATTTGGTGCCTTTGTTAACCTCTTTGATAAGACAGATGCCCTTGTTCATATCTCGGAGATGGCTTGGACGCGTACCAATAATGTCGAAGACTTAGTAGCAATCGGTGATGAAGTTGATGTTAAGATTATCAAAATTGATGAAAAAGGACGTGTGGATGCTTCTATGAAAGCCCTTCTTCCTCGTCCTCCAAAACCTGAACGTGATGAAAAAGGCGAAAAGTCTGAGAAACCTCACCGCCCACGTCATCACAAGGACCACAAACCTAAGAAAGAATTTACAGAAACACCAAAAGATTCAGAATAAGAAAAGGAGAAATGTATGGGATGGTGGCGCGAAACCATTGATATCGTAAAAGAAAATGATCCAGCGGCCCGCACCACTTTGGAGGTTTTGCTGACTTATCCAGGTGTCAAGGCCTTGGCGGCCCACCGTCTTTCGCATTTTCTCTGGAAGCATGGCTTCAAACTCCTGGCTCGTATGCACAGTCAGTTTTGGCGCTTTTGGACTCAGATTGAGATTCATCCAGGCGCCCAGATTGATTCAGGTGTCTTTATCGACCATGGCTCTGGTTTGGTGATTGGGGAGACAGCTATTCTTGAAAAAGGTGTTCTCCTTTATCACGGAGTGACTCTTGGTGGGACTGGTAAGGATGTTGGCAAACGCCATCCGACCGTTCGAAAGGGAGCACTCATATCAGCCCATGCCCAAGTTATCGGACCAGTAGAAATCGGTGAAAATGCCAAGGTCGGTGCAGCAGCAGTTGTCGTGGCAGACGTGCCTAGTGATGTGACGGTTGTTGGTATTCCTGCCAAGATCGTCCGTGTTCATGGTAAGAAGGATGAGCCTGTCATTCACGAAGTCGAAGAAAAACGAGAGTATTACGTCAATAAACTCGAGCAGGCTAAAGAAGCTAGTCACAGATCGTCTGGGCTGTAAGATATTTCAATCTTTTAAAAGGTGATATTCGGCTGAGTAGGTCGTAAAGTAAAAGGGCGACTGTCAGCCCTTTTCTTACATTTATTTGATTCTTCTTTTATTTTTAGAAAGGAGCAAGGGATTCCGAAGTCTAGAGAGATTCGGACTGAAATTGAATTGAACTCTTAGTGATGAAACTAAGTGTTCTTTGATTTTGGTTTTCCTGACTATTATTTTATGATTAAAATTTATGACACCATGTCTCGTGATTTACTAGAATTTGTCCCGATTGAGGATGGTAAGGTTAAGATGTATGTCTGTGGGCCAACGGTGTACAACTATATCCACGTGGGGAATGCTCGTTCAACGGTGGCTTTTGATACCATTCGTCGTTATTTCGAATACCGTGGCTACGAGGTTGCCTATATTTCCAATTTTACGGATGTGGATGATAAGATTATCAACCGTGCCAAGGAAGAAGGAATCACGCCTCAGGAGGTTGCGGACAAGTACATCGCTGCCTTTCGTGAGGATGTGACGGCCTTGGGTGTCAAACCTGCGACTCGCCATCCGCGTGTAGTGGAGTTTATGGCTGACATCATTCGTTTTGTGGAAGACTTGATTAAAAAAGGCTTTGCCTATGAGAGTCAAGGGGATGTTTACTTCCGTGTGGAAAAATCCCACAACTATGCCAAGTTGGCTAATAAAACCTTGGAAGATTTGGAGCTAGGCGCTTCAGGTCGTACCGATGAAGAAACGGCTCGCAAGGAAAATCCGGTAGACTTTGCTCTATGGAAATCTGCTAAACCAGGCGAGATTTCTTGGGACAGTCCTTGGGGGCCTGGTCGTCCGGGCTGGCATATTGAGTGTTCGGTCATGTCGACAGAGATTTTAGGTGATACCATCGATATCCACGGTGGTGGAGCCGATCTAGAGTTTCCACACCACACCAATGAAATTGCCCAGTCAGAAGCCAAAACAGGTAAGACCTTTGCCAACTACTGGATGCATAATGGCTTTGTCAATATCGACAATGTCAAGATGTCCAAGTCCTTGGGCAACTTTATTACCGTACATGATGCCCTTAAAACCCTCGATGGGCAAGTGCTTCGTTTCTTCTTTGCGACACAACATTACCGTAAGCCTATCAACTTTACAGAAAAGGCAGTGCGTGATGCAGAGACCAATCTCAAGTATCTAAAGAATACTTATGAGCAACCATTTTCTGGAACTGTAGATGCTCAAGAGTTGCAGGCTTTTAAAGACAAGTTTGTAGCAGCTATGGATGAAGATTTTAACGCGGCAAATGGAATCACAGTAGTCTTTGAAATGGCCAAATGGATCAATTCCGGCAACTATGACGCAAGTGTCAAGCAAGCTCTTGCGGATATGTTGGAAGTCTTTGGAATTGTCTTTGTTGAGGAAGTTTTGGACGCTGAGATCGAATTCTTGATTCAAAAACGCCAAGAAGCGCGTGCCAATCGTGACTTTGCGACAGCGGACCAGATCCGTGACCAATTGGCTGCTCAAGGGATTAAGCTACTTGACACCAAAGATGGAGTGAGGTGGACACGTGATTGATGTCAATCTCATTAACGGGATTGCGCTAGCTTTTGAGGGGGATGCGGTGTATTCTATGTATATTCGCCGTCACCTCATTCTCAAAGGTATGACCAAGCCCAATAAACTCCACCAAGAGGCGACCAAGTATGTCTCAGCCAAAGCTCAGGCTCGCCTGATTTCCCTTATGTTAGAGGAGCAAGTCCTGACGGAAAAAGAAGAAGAAATCTACAAACGTGGTCGCAATACCAATAGTCACACCAAGGCCAAAAATGCTGATGTGGTGACTTACCGTATGTCCACAGGTTTTGAAGCAGTCATGGGTTATCTCCATATGACTGAAAATCTGGAACGTCTTGAGAGCTTGATTTCGTGGTGCATCCAAAAAGTGGAGGGCTAGGACATGATGGCAAAAGAATTACAAGACTGGTTTCCTGAAGCTCAGATTTCAGACCAACCAGTAGAGAAAGAGGGTTATCTCACTCTTCCTTTAGCTTCTCAACAGTGGATTTTGCTGGAGGAAGCTGGGCTCAGCGAGCGTGAAAAGCAGTTGGTTGCCCTTTTGACCCAGCAGGAGCAGGCTCGTTCGCTCAATCCTTGGTATTCTTTTTTGATTGAGGGGAAGGGACAGGCACCACAATCTTTTAAAAAGATTCAGCTGGTTTATTGTCATCTTTCCTATTTTCAGCAGGAAAATCTAGCTTCTTGGCTAGATATGATGCGGACTCTTTTTCCTAACTGTCAGACAGTACTACAGGTCGGAGCTCAGGATTATGTTTTCGTGCTTCAACAAGACAAATACACCTCTGTACGAGCTATTTTAAGTGATACGATTGAAGCGGTTGAGTATGACTTTGGACTTCGTCTCTCTATCATGTTAGGACAGGTTTGGTCTCAGACAGGACATCATGCCCTATCAGACTTAATCAAAGCGGAGCGGGATTTATTTAAGACTTGGTGGCGTCAGGGTCACCAAGGTGTTCATACTTTTTCTCAGCTTTATCTTTGGAGTATGGGAGAAAGACTCGTGGACCTGAGAGTCATTAAAGAATGCCTGCACCAGATGATTTTGGACCAGGATCAGATTCAGGAAATCATTCTCTCTCTTTGGGAAAATAGTGCTGTCCTAACAAAAACAGCCCAGCAACTCTATTTGCACCGCAATTCTCTCCAATACAAGATTGATAAGTGGGAAGAATTGACAGGGCTTCAGTTGAAGGAATTGACTGACCTGACCCTGTGTTATCAATTGATTTTACCAGATATTCTCTAAAGTTTTGTGCAAGTTGCACAGAACTTTTTTGTTTTTTTGGTCACCTTGCCATAGAAATGTAAAGCGTTTTCATCTATAATAAAACTATCAAAAGACAAAAGGAGTTCACCTCATGGTAGAATTGAATCTTAAAAATATTTACAAAAAATATCCAAACAGCGAACACTACTCAGTTGAAGACTTCAACTTGGACATCAAAGACAAAGAATTTATCGTTTTCGTAGGTCCTTCAGGATGTGGTAAATCAACTACTCTTCGTATGATTGCTGGTCTTGAAGACATCACAGAAGGTACTGCATCTATCGATGGCGTGGTTGTCAACGATGTAGCTCCAAAAGACCGTGACATCGCCATGGTATTCCAAAACTATGCTCTTTACCCACACATGACTGTTTATGATAACATGGCTTTCGGTTTGAAGTTGCGTAAATACAGCAAAGAAGACATCGACAAACGTGTGCAAGAAGCAGCTGCAATCCTTGGTTTGAAAGAATTCTTGGATCGTAAACCAGCTGACCTCTCAGGTGGTCAACGTCAACGTGTTGCCATGGGTCGTGCGATCGTCCGTGATGCAAAAGTATTCTTGATGGACGAACCTTTGTCAAACTTGGATGCGAAACTTCGTGTATCCATGCGTGCTGAAATCGCTAAAATCCACCGTCGTATCGGAGCTACAACTATCTACGTAACTCACGACCAAACAGAAGCGATGACACTTGCAGACCGTATCGTTATCATGTCAGCTACTAAAAACCCTGCTGGTACTGGTACTATCGGACGTGTTGAACAAATCGGTACTCCTCAAGAAGTTTACAAAAACCCAGTTAACAAATTCGTAGCAGGATTCATCGGAAGCCCAGCTATGAACTTCATCAACGTAAAATTGATCGGTAACCACATCGTTGGTGACGCCTTTAACTTGAAAGTTCCAGAAGGTGCTTTGAAAGTTCTTCGCGATAAAGGTTACGAAGGTAAAGAATTGATCTTCGGTATCCGTCCAGAAGACGTGAACGCAGAACCTGCTTTCCTTGAAACATTCCCAGAATCAGTTGTCAAAGCTACTATCTCTGTATCAGAATTGCTTGGTTCAGAATCTCACCTATACTGCCAAGTTGGTAAAGATGAATTCGTTGCTAAGGTTGACGCACGTGACTACTTGCAAGCTGGTGCAACTGTGGAACTTGGATTTGACTTGAACAAAGCACACTTCTTCGATGTAGAAACTGAAAAAACAGTTTACTAAGCAAATGAAATGTCAAAACACTGCTAGAGAAATCTGGCAGTGTTTTTTTGAGACTGTGTAGAAAAAACTCCTGGGAAATTCCAGGAGAGTATGAGTGGTTATTTAAACTTGAATCCTTCGTAAATAAGCTCTGTTTTTGGATTTTGTTTCTTAATCTGTTTAGCAAGTGATTTCATAATAGAAAGAGGACCACACATATAGACGATTGCCTGTTCGGGCACTTCTTCTTGCTCAAAATTAAGATAGTTGTCTTTTGTACTGTCTACTAGATGGAGTTCAAAATTAGGATTTTTCTGAGCATAGTCACGGAGCAAATCTAGATAGACTGCATTTTCATTTCCACGGAAGCTATAGTAGAAGTGAACCTGTTTATCTAAAATAGGATGTTCACGGATGTAAGAGATGAAGGGGGTAATCCCAATGCCTCCAGCAATCCAAACCTGATTTTCTCGTCCTTCTTCTATGATCATGTGACCGTATGCTCTGTCTACGCTTACTTTGCTGCCGACTTGAAGATTGTCATAGATATTCTTGGTATGGTCACCTGAATTTTTGACAGTAAAGTAAAGAGTTTGACCGTGACCTCCTGAGATAGAAAAGGGATGCGGAGCATTTTCAAAACCTTCTTGGAAAATCTTTAGGAAGGCAAATTGTCCTGATTGATAGTTGAAAGGTCTGCTAAGATAGATTTGAATTTCTCTAGTATCGTGATTTAAGCGTTTGAGATTGGTAATTTTCCCTAGATAGGGGAAACCAATCTTTTGATAAAGGAAGATGATATAAAAACCAGCCAGTAATCCTAAAAGGGCATAGCTACCAACAAGAAAACTTAGAAGATTAAATGTAAGGAGACGATTGCCCATCATCATGTAGACGTGAAAGAGTCCGAAAATATAGGCTAGGTAAACCAGGCGGTGAATCCATCGCCAAGCTTCGTATTGGATGTATTTGCCTAAATAGGCGACAAGGATGATACTGACAAAGATATAGATGGCAAGATTTCCAAACTGAGCAGCTAATCGAGAGCCCCACAAACCTCCCATACTAAAGTTATGAAAGATGAGTAGAATGATGGATAGAAAGGCTGTGAATTTGTGGACGGTGTAGACCTTCTCCAAACCGTGAAACCAGCTTTCTAGTAGGGGGAGACGAGTGGCTAGGATAAAAGTCAGAGATAGGCTTGTTAAAGCTAGTCCTGGAATCATGAATTGGGGAGAAGTGCTCATCCAAGTCAAAATAGTCAAGACGAAACTAGCTATGATAAAGAGCAGTCCTTTGAGTGATTTCATAGAAAATTCCATTTCATTTAGATTTTGATTTGTTGTAAACAAATTTGTTACATTTTATCATAGAAAATGTATGGTGTCAAATTGAGGTCTATAAATATCAACAATCATCAAAAAAACTCTCCAATTGAACTGGAGAGTGGTTGTTTATTCTGCAGCTTGTTGCCAACGTTTTGCTAGCATATGAGATAGGCTAGAAATGGCTAGGTTAAAGCTGAAGTAGATGAGGGCAATCAGGATATACAGACTGAAGACCTGCTCTGGTTCGAAATAACGACCCATGAGAATTTGGCTGGCTCCAAAGAGCTCTTGTAGGGCTATAACAGAGTAGAGAAGACTGGTATCCTTAATCACGGTTACAAACTGAGAAATGATGGCTGGCAGCATTTTACGAATGGCTTGTGGGAGAATGATGTGGTAGAGGATTTGGGCTGAGGTAAATCCTTGCGACATTCCTGCTTCGTATTGCCCCTTGTCTACGGCATTGAGACCACCTCGGATAATCTCAGCCAAGGCTGCTGAGGTAAAGAGGGTAAAGGCAGTGATTCCTGCTGGTGTGGATTTCATCTTGAACACCAAAAAGATAGTGAAAATCCAGAGGAGGTTGGGAACGTTACGCACAAACTCGATGTAAATGCTGGAAATAATACGCAAGATAGGATTTTTCCCATTTCTCATAACCGCTAGCACTGTACCGATAAGTGTAGAAAGGACGATGGCAATCAGAGAAATGTAGAGGGTCAAGCCAAATCCTTTAAAGATAAAGACTAGGTTATCTGGGGTCAAAACTTCTAAAATGGATTCCATAGTAACCTCCTAAAGTGAATAGGCTTTTTTGTTGGCTTGCTCCATCTTGCGACCAAACTGGGCAACAGGGAAGCATAGAGAAAAGTAGAGAAGGGCAGCACCTAGAAAGGCTGGGATATAGTTTCCGTTAAGAGCTGACCAAGATTTGGTCACAAACATCAAGTCTACGCCAGAGATGATTGCGACTGTTGAAGTATTCTTGATGAGGTTGACGATTTGGTTGGTCAAAGGAGGTAGAATGATACGGAAGGCTTGAGGCAAGATAATCAAGCGCATGGCGCTGATATAGGTAAAACCTTGCGACAAGGCGGCCTCCATCTGACCGCTAGGAATCGACTGAATACCTGAGCGAATCACCTCAGCTATATAGGCGCCGTGATAGAGTCCTACACAGAGTACAGCTGTCCAATAAATCGGAATCATGATGGTGTGGTCACTGATAAGAGGTAGACCATAAAAAACAATGACAAACTGCACCAAGAGGGGAGTGTTTTGATAAAATTCTACAAAGATACGAGCCAAAATTCTCAATATCGGACGTTTACTGGTTGACATGGCTCCGAAGAAGATGCCTAAAACCATGGCTAGGATAAAGGATCCAATCGCTAGGGCAAGAGTGAAGAGGAAACCATTGAAAAATTGTCCAAAATCCTGAAAATAGGCTGTCCAAGATGATAAATCTGTCATGGGGTGTCCTCCTTAATCTGCAGTATGGCTAGATGGTTTGAGTTTGTAACGGTCATAGAGTTTCTGCAAACTGCCATCCTTGCTCCATTTAATAACCAAGTTATCAAGATAGTCGTTGAGCTCGGTATTTGATTTCTTGGTAACGATACCGTAGTCAGATGGCTTGAAACTATCATCTAGTAGTACTGTGCGTTTGCTGATGTAGCCAGACAGAATCGAGCGGTCAACGGAAAAAGCATCAATTCGATGAGCGTGAAGGGAAGTAATCAATTCTGGGTAGGAACCAAGTTCGACAAATTTAAAGGTCAAGCCTTTCTTTTTACCCAGTTCAGTAATCAGGCGTTGGGTGATGGAACCTTGGGCGACTCCAATGGTTTTGCCGTTTAGATCCTCAATGCTTTTGATTTTGGCAGACTTATTGACCAAAAAGCCAGATGCGTCCGTGTAGTAAGGACTGGTAAAGTTGTAGAGTTTTTTGCGTTCGTCTGTGATTGTAAAGGTCGCGATATCCATATCGACCTGTTCATTATCTAGAAGGGGTCCGCGAGTTTGTGCTGTAACTGGTACATAACGAACCTTGACCTTGAGCTCATCAGCTACCATCTTGGCCAGGTCAGTTTCGATACCAGAATAGGTCCCTGTCTTGGGATCTTTGTAGCCAAAATTGGGAACGTCTTGTTTGACACCGACAACTAGCTCGCCTCTCTTTTGAATGTCTGCGACACTAGTATCAGCCTGAACTGGTTTTGCAGCAGCAAGGCCGAAAAGGCTAATCAATAATGCGGATAAAAAGAATTTCTTTTTCATAGGCACCTCCTTATTTGACTTTGTCACTTTCGTGGTTGATGATTTTGCTGAGAAATTGTTGGGCACGAGGTTCGCTTGGATTGTCGAAAAAGTCATCGACATCGGTCGTATCTACCAAAACTTCTCCGTCAGCCATAAAGATGATGCGGTCGGCAACTTCACGAGCAAAGCCCATTTCATGGGTAACGACAATCATATTCATACCATCGTGGGCTAATTTTTGCATAACTGCCAGAACATCGCCTATGGTTTCTGGGTCAAGGGCAGATGTTGGCTCATCAAAGAGGAGGAGTTCAGGATGCATAGCGAGTCCACGTGCGATGGCAATCCGTTGTTTTTGTCCACCAGAAAGCATGGCTGGATAAGAATCTTTCTTGTCCCACATATTTACAAATTCCAGATATTTTTGGGCTGTTTTTTCAGCTTCTTTTTTATCAATTCCTAGAACTTTTATGGGTGCTAGTGTTACGTTTTCTAACACTGTTTTGTGTGGATAGAGGTTGAAATGCTGGAAAACCATGCCGACTTCCTTGCGAAGGGGCACCAAATCTTTCTGGCTGGCACCAGCAACTTGGTGACCATTTACTAGAAGACTTCCTTTGTCTATAGCCTCCAAACCATTGATGGTGCGGATAAGAGTGGACTTACCAGAACCAGAAGGGCCTAGGAGTACAACAACTTGCCCTTTTTCAAAACGGAGATTGATGTCGCGGAGTGCATGGTAATCTCCGTAATATTTTTCGACGTGTTCAAATTCTACTAAAGCCATAAGGAATCTCCTTTGTGTTAGATTTTATAACATGATTCTACACCAAAAGATTTTTCTTGTCAAATCATATCAGAAAAAAGTTAGTAAAATTTTTGTAGAAAGCAATCAGGATAGAGAAAAAGCCTAAATCATGTTATAATGAAGCAATAGAATTCTTAGAAAGAGTGGATGTCTTTTTGATAACACCTACTTATGAATGGCGGTTTGCCCCGCAGGTAGAAGATGCGGATTTTACAAAAATAGCCAAGAAGGCTGGACTGGGTCCTGAGGTGGCTCGGTTATTATTTGAAAGAGGGATTCAGGACCAAGAAAGTCTGAAGAAGTTTTTAGAACCTTCCTTGGAGGACTTGCACGACCCTTATCTACTCCATGATATGGACAAGGCAGTGGAACGGATTCGTCAGGCCATTGAAGAAGGGGAAAATATCCTCGTTTACGGTGATTATGATGCGGATGGTATGACTTCGGCTTCTATTGTTAAGGAAAGTTTGGAACAGCTTGGCGCTGAGTGCCGGGTTTATCTTCCCAATCGTTTTACCGATGGTTATGGACCTAATGCCAGTGTTTACAAATACTTTATCGAGCAAGAAGGGATTTCTTTGATTGTGACGGTGGATAATGGGGTTGCTGGTCACGAAGCCATTGAATTGGCCCAGTCTATGGGAGTGGATGTCATTGTGACTGACCACCATTCCATGCCTGAAACCTTACCAGATGCCTATGCTATTGTCCATCCTGAACATCCGGATGCGAACTATCCTTTCAAATATTTGGCTGGTTGTGGAGTTGCTTTCAAGCTGGCTTGTGCCCTGTTAGAAGAAGTACAAGTGGAATTGCTTGATTTGGTCGCTATTGGTACCATTGCTGATATGGTTAGTTTGACAGATGAGAACCGTATCTTGGTTCAGTATGGTCTGGAAATGTTGGGACATACTCAGCGTATTGGTCTGCAAGAAATGCTGGACATGGCTGGGATTGCTGCCAACGAAGTTACAGAAGAAACGGTTGGCTTCCAGATTGCTCCTCGTTTAAATGCCTTGGGGAGATTGGATGATCCTAATTCTGCCATTGATTTGTTGACTGGCTTTGATGATGAGGAAGCGCACGAGATTGCTCTCATGATTCATCAGAAAAACGAAGAGCGCAAGGAAATCGTCCAGTCTATCTATGAAGAAACTAAGACCATGGTGGACCCTGAGAAGAAGGTCCAAGTCTTGGCCAAGGAAGGCTGGAATCCTGGGGTTCTAGGAATCGTGGCTGGTCGTTTGTTGGAAGAACTAGGGCAGACAGTCATCGTTCTTAATATAGAGGACGGTCGTGCCAAGGGTAGTGCTCGTAGTGTGGAAGCAGTGGATATTTTTGAGGCTCTGGATCCTCATCGAGATCTCTTCATCGCATTTGGTGGCCATGCTGGTGCAGCAGGAATGACGCTGGAAGTGGAGAAACTCTCAGATTTATCTCAGGTCTTGGAAGACTATGCCCGTGAAAAAGGTGCAGATGCTGCTGGCAAGAACAAGTTAAATCTAGATGAAGAACTGGATTTGGAGACACTTAGCTTGGAAACGGTCAAAAGTTTTGAACGTTTGACACCTTTTGGCATGGACAATCAGAAACCTGTCTTTTATATCAAGGATTTTCAGGTCGAAAGTGCCCGTACTATGGGAGCAGGCAATGCTCATCTCAAGTTGAAAATTTCCAAAGGTGAGGCGAGTTTTGAAGTGGTAGCCTTTGGTCAAGGCAGATGGGCGACAGAGTTTTCTCAAACCAAGAATCTAGAGCTGGCAGTCAAATTGTCTGTCAACCAATGGAATGGCCAAACTGCCCTGCAGTTGATGATGGTGGATGCGCGTGTGGAGGGCGTTCAACTTTTTAACATCCGTGGGAAGAATGCAGTCTTGCCAGAGGGAGTTCCAGTATTGGATTTTGCTGGAGAAATGCCAAATCTAGTAAATAGTGATGCTGTGGTTGTAAAAACCATTCCTGAGGATATTACTCAGCTGAAGACCATTTTCCAGGAGCAGAATTTTTCTGCTGTCTATTTCAAAAATGATATTGACAAGGCCTACTATCTGACAGGGTATGGGACTAGAGAACAGTTTGCCAAATTGTACAAGACTATCTACCAGTTCCCAGAGTTTGATATTCGCTACAAGTTGAAAGATTTGGCAGCTTATCTTAATATTCAGCAAATCTTGCTGGTCAAGATGATTCAAGTATTTGAAGAACTAGGCTTTGTGACCATCAAAGATGGGGTCATGACAGTCAATAAAGAGGCACCAAAGCGGGAGATCGGAGAAAGTCAGATTTACCAAAATCTCAAACAAACCGTCAAAGACCAAGAAATGATGGCGCTGGGTACCGTGCAAGAAATTTATGACTTTTTAATGGAAAAAGAATAGCAGATAGGAAAGAGTTGGGAAACCAGCTCTTTTTGAAAACAAATCTTCATTTTGAAAATCATCAAAAAAATGGTATAATGGTAGGAAAAGATTCGGCTAAAAGTAATAGTGCTTTTAGAATAAAAGGGTAAGCAACCCTATAATCAAGATAAACAAAGCTTTCGGAGGAAAAATGAGTAATATCAGTTTAACAACACTTGGTGGTGTGCGTGAAAACGGGAAAAATATGTATATCGCTGAAATCGATGGGTCTATTTTCGTTTTGGATGCAGGTCTGAAATACCCTGAAAATGAACAACTAGGGGTAGACGTCGTTATTCCAAATATGGACTACCTTTTTGAAAATAGGGATCGTATCGCAGGAGTCTTCTTGACCCACGGCCATGCGGATGCCATTGGTGCTCTGCCTTATCTCTTGGCTGAAGCCAAGGTACCTGTATTTGGCTCTGAGCTGACCATTGAGTTGGCCAAACTCTTTGTCAAAGGAAATGATACAGTTAAGAAATTCAATGATTTCCATGTCATTGATGAGGATACGGAGATTGATTTTGGCGGGACTGTGGTTTCCTTCTTCCGTACGACCCACTCTATCCCAGAAAGTCTGGGTGTTGTCTTGAAGACAGCTGAAGGTAGTATCGTTTACACAGGTGACTTCAAATTTGACCAGACAGCTAGTGAATCCTATGCGACAGACTTTGCTCGTTTGGCAGAAATCGGTCGTGACAGAGTTCTAGCTCTTCTTAGCGATTCAGCCAATGCAGATAGCAATATCCAAGTGGCTAGCGAAAGTGAAGTTGGGGACGAGATCACTCAAACCATTTCTGATTGGGATGGACGTATTATCGTTGCAGCAGTAGCTAGCAACCTCTCTCGTATCCAGCAGGTATTTGATGCTGCGGATGCAACAGGCCGTCGTGTGGTCTTGACAGGATTCGATATTGAAAATATCGTCCGTACTGCTATTCGCCTTAAGAAATTGTCTCTAGCTAACGAGAGTCTTTTGATTAAGCCAAAAGATATGTCTCGCTTTGAAGACCATGAGTTGATTATCCTTGAGACAGGTCGTATGGGTGAGCCTATCAACGGTCTTCGCAAGATGTCGATTGGTCGCCACCGTTATGTGGAAATCAAGGATGGTGACTTGGTCTATATCGTAACCACTCCGTCTATCGCCAAAGAAGCAGTTATGGCGCGTGTGGAAAACATGATTTACCAAGCTGGCGGTGTTGTCAAACTGATCACTCAAAGCTTGCGTGTATCAGGTCATGGAAATGCGCGTGACTTGCAGTTGATGATCAATCTCTTGCAACCTAAGTATCTCTTCCCAATTCAAGGGGAATACCGTGAGTTGGATGCCCATGCTAAGGCTGCTATGGCGGTCGGGATGCTGCCAGAACGCATTTTCATCCCTAAAAAGGGAACCAGCATGGCTTATGAGAATGGGGACTTTGTCCCAGCTGGAGCGGTTTCAGCAGGGGATGTCTTGATTGACGGGAATGCCATCGGTGATGTTGGTAATGTAGTCCTTCGTGACCGTAAGGTCTTGTCAGAGGACGGTATTTTCATCGTAGCAATTACCGTTAATCGTCGTGAGAAGAAAATTGTGGCCAAGGCTCGTGTTCACACGCGTGGATTTGTTTATCTCAAGAAGAGTCGCGATATTCTCCGTGAAAGTTCAGAATTGATTAACCAAACGGTAGAAGACTATCTTCAAGGAGATGACTTTGACTGGGCAGATCTTAAAGGGAAGGTTCGTGATAATCTGACCAAGTATCTCTTTGATCAAACTAAGCGTCGTCCAGCTATTTTACCAGTAGTCATGGAAGCAAAATAAGCGATGAAATAAACGGAGAGAAAGTCGAATTTCGGCTTTTTCTTATAGAAAAATAGAGGAAAAATTATGGCAGTAATGAAAATCGAGTATTACTCACAAGTTTTGGATATGGAGTGGGGAGTGAATGTCCTCTATCCTGATGCTAATCGAGTGGAAGAACCAGATTGTAAAGACATTCCAGTCTTGTACCTCTTGCACGGGATGTCTGGTAATCATAATAGTTGGCTCAAGCGGACCAACGTAGAACGCTTACTTCGAGGAACCAATCTCATCGTTGTTATGCCCAATACCAGCAACGGTTGGTATACCGATACCCAATATGGTTTTGACTATTACACAGCTCTAGCAGAGGAATTGCCAGAGGTTCTGAAACGCTTCTTCCCTAATATGACTAGCAAGCGTGAAAAGACCTTTATCGCTGGCCTTTCTATGGGAGGCTATGGCTGTTTCAAATTGGCTCTTGCTACAAATCGTTTTTCTCATGCAGCTAGCTTTTCAGGTGCCCTTAGTTTTCAAGATTTTTCTCCTGAAAGCCAAAATCTGGGGACACCAGCTTACTGGAGAGGTGTTTTTGGGGAGATTAAAGATTGGACAACTAGTCCTTATTCTCTTGAAAGTCTGGCTAAAAAATCGGATAAAAAGACCAAGCTGTGGGCTTGGTGTGGCGAGCAGGATTTCTTGTATGAAGCCAATAATCTAGCAGTGAAAAATCTCAAAAAACTGGGATTTGATGTGACCTATAGCCATAGTGCTGGAACTCACGAATGGTACTACTGGGAAAAACAATTGGAACGGTTCTTAGCAACCCTGCCAATCGATTTCAAATTAGAAGAGAGATTGTCATAATTTAGCTTTCTTTCAGCTTGTTTTAGTAAAATAGTCTTTATTTGCTAGAAAGGTGGAGGGAAATGCGCTGGATTTTTTGTTTGATAGGGGCTTTCTTTTCTTTTGTGTGGCGTTTGTTCTGGCGCCTGGTTTGGATAGTTGTGCTCTTATGTGCGCTTGCTTTCGGACTTCTCTGGTATCTGAACGGGGATTTTCAAGGAGCGCTAAAGCAAGCAGAACGGTCAGTCAAGATTGGTCAACAAAGTATCGACCAATGGGAAAAAACAGGGCAACTGCCTAAGTTGAATCAGACAGATAGCCACCAACACTCTGAAGGAAGGTGGCCACAGGCTTTAGCTCGTATTTGCCTGGATCCTCAGATGGATTCAGGATTTCAAGAGGCGTATTTAGAAGCAATTCAGAACTGGAATCAAACGGGTGCTTTTAACTTTGAAATTGTCACTGAAGCCAGCAAGGCAGATATCTTGGCTACGGAGATGAACGACGGAAACACTCCTGTGGCAGGAGAGGCGGAAAGTCAGACCAATCTCTTGACAGGGCAATTCTTATCCGTAACGGTGCGGTTGAATCATTATTATCTGTCCAATCCTGACTATGGCTATTCCTATGAGCGCATTGTCCATACGGCAGAACATGAGTTGGGGCATGCGATTGGCTTGGACCATACAGATGAGAAGTCTGTCATGCAACCTGCAGGTTCCTTTTATGGTATCCAGAAAGAGGATGTTGCAAGACTTCGAAAAATATATGAGACCAATGAGTAGGGGACTATCTTTCCCTACTTTTTTGCTATAATGGAACTATGAATAACTTGATTAAATCAAAACTAGAGCTCTTGCCAACCAGTCCTGGTTGCTACATTCACAAGGATAAAAACGGCACCATTATCTATGTAGGAAAGGCTAAAAATCTGCGTAACCGCGTGAGGTCTTATTTCCGTGGAAGTCATGATACCAAAACAGAGGCCTTGGTGTCTGAAATTGTGGATTTTGAATTTATCGTTACGGAGTCTAATATTGAGGCACTTCTCTTAGAAATCAACCTGATTAAGGAAAACAAGCCCAAGTACAATATCATGCTCAAGGATGATAAGTCTTATCCTTTCATCAAAATCACCAATGAACGCTATCCTCGTTTGATTATCACCCGTCAGGTCAAAAAAGACGGAGGTCTCTATTTTGGTCCCTATCCAGATGTGGGAGCAGCCAATGAAATCAAGCGACTGCTGGATCGGATTTTCCCTTTTCGCAAGTGTACCAATCCACCCTCTAAGGTCTGTTTTTACTACCATATCGGTCAATGTATGGCCCACACTATCTGTAAGAAGGATGAGTCCTACTTCAAGTCTATGGCTCAGGAGGTTTCTGATTTCCTAAAAGGGCAGGATGACAAAATCATCGATGATCTCAAGGGTAAGATGGCATCCGCAGCACAAAGTATGGAATTTGAACGGGCAGCGGAATACCGTGACCTGATTCAGGCGATTGGGACTCTTAGGACCAAGCAACGGGTTATGGCCAAGGATCTCCAAAACCGTGACGTCTTTGGCTACTATGTCGACAAGGGCTGGATGTGTGTTCAGGTTTTCTTTGTTCGTCAGGGTAAGCTTATTGAGCGCGATGTCAATCTTTTCCCTTATTATAATGATCCGGATGAGGATTTCTTGACCTATGTGGGACAATTCTATCAAGAAAAATCTCACCTAGTTCCTAATGAGGTGCTGATTCCGCAGGATATTGACGAAGAAGCTGTAAAGGCTTTGGTAGACACCAAGATTCTCAAACCCCAGCGTGGAGAGAAAAAGCAACTGGTCAATCTGGCTATAAAGAATGCCCGAGTCAGCCTAGAGCAGAAATTCAACCTGCTGGAGAAATCTGTCGAAAAGACACAAGGAGCTATTGAAAATCTAGGACGTTTGCTCCAAATTCCGACTCCAGTTCGCATCGAGTCCTTCGATAACTCCAATATCATGGGTACCAGCCCTGTTTCGGCTATGGTAGTCTTTGTCAATGGCAAACCAAGTAAGAAGGATTACCGTAAGTATAAAATCAAAACCGTAGTCGGGCCAGACGACTATGCCAGTATGAGAGAAGTCATTCGCAGGCGCTATGGTCGAGTACAGCGTGACGGTTTGACTCCTCCAGATTTGATTGTGATTGATGGGGGACAAGGTCAAGTCAATATCGCCAAGCAAGTCATCCAAGAGGAACTGGGCTTGGATATCCCCATTGCAGGTCTGCAAAAGAATGATAAGCACCAAACCCATGAATTGCTCTTTGGAGATCCGCTTGAGGTGGTGGAGTTGTCTCGCAATTCTCAGGAATTTTTCCTTTTGCAACGCATTCAAGATGAGGTCCACCGCTTTGCCATTACTTTCCACCGCCAACTGCGCTCCAAAAATTCCTTTTCATCACAACTGGATGGAATTGAAGGGCTAGGACCTAAACGCAAGCAGAATCTCATGAAGCATTTCAAGTCTCTGGCCAAAATCAAGGAAGCCAGTGTGGATGAGATTGTCGAAGTTGGAGTGCCTAGAGCAGTAGCAGAGACTGTGCAAAGAAAATTGAACCCGCAGGAAGAAGTGGAATTAGCTCAAGTGGCGGAAGAAAGAGTAGATTACCAAACGGAAGGAAACCACAATGAAACATAAAATCGCAATTTTATCAGATATTCATGGAAATGCGACGGCTTTAGAAGCAGTGATTGCAGATGCTAAAACTCAAGGAGCCAGTGAATATTGGCTTATGGGAGATATTTTTCTTCCTGGTCCAGGTGCAAATGATTTGGTAGCCCTGCTAAAGGACCTTCCTATCACAGCAAGTGTTCGAGGTAATTGGGATGATTGTGTCCTTGAGGCCTTGGATGGTGAATATGGTTTGGAACATCCACAAGAAATCCAGTCAATGCGAATGACCCAGTTTTTGATGGAGCGAATGGATCCTGCAACGATTGTCTGGTTACGAAGCTTGCCTTTGCTGGAAAAGAAAGAGGTTGATGGGTTGCGCTTTTCTATCTCTCATAATTTACCTGACAAAAATTATGGGGGTGACTTGTTGGTTGGGAATGATACAGAAAAATTTGACCAACTGCTAGATGAGGAAACGGACGTGGCAGTCTATGGTCATGTCCACAAGCAGTTGCTTCGTTACGGCAGTCAAGGGCAACAAATCATCAATCCAGGGTCGATTGGCATGCCCTATTTTAATTGGGAGGCGTTAAAAAATCACCGTGCCCAGTATGCCGTGATAGAAGTTGAAGATGGGGAATTGGTAAATATCCTATTTCGTAAAGTTGCTTATGACTATGAAGCGGAGTTGGAGTTGGCCAAATTCAAGGGGCTTCCTTTTATCGAAATGTATGAAGAGCTACGACGAGAAGACAACTATCAGGGGCACAATCTGGAACTATTAGCAAGCTTAATAGAAAAGCATGGGTATGTAGAAGATGTGAAGAATTTCTTGGAGGCTATAAAGTCAGAATATAAGATAGACTAGTTTCTTTAAGTAACTGAAAATTAATTGGAACTGGATGAGGGGATTCCTGATTTAAATGATTTTCTTCATTCAGTTGCTTATCCTTGTTCCAGTTTGTCTCTACGAAAAATCTCTGCAACCTCTTTCAAATTATGGTAGAATGGAAGCAGTAGAATTAGAAAAGGAAATAGATTATGAAATTTCTTGAATTAAATAAAAAACGTCATGCGACTAAGCATTTCACTGATAAGCCAGTTGATCCAAAAGATGTGCGTACGGCTATCGAAATTGCAACCTTGGCGCCAAGCGCCCACAACAGCCAGCCTTGGAAATTTGTGGTCGTTCGGGAGAAAAATGCCGAACTAGCAAAATTGGCATACGGTTCAAACTTTGAACAGGTATCATCAGCACCTGTAACCATTGCCTTGTTTACAGATACGGACCTTGCCAAACGTGCCCGTAAAATTGCCCGAGTTGGTGGTGCTAACAATTTCTCAGAAGAACAACTACAATACTTCATGAAAAATTTGCCTGCTGAATTTGCCCGTTACAGTGAGCAACAAGTCAGCGACTACCTAGCCCTCAATGCAGGTTTGGTTGCTATGAACTTGGTTTTGGCTCTTACAGACCAAGGAATCGGATCAAATCTGATTCTTGGTTTTGACAAATCAAAAGTCAACGAAGTTTTGGAAATCGAAGACCGCTTCCGCCCAGAACTCTTGATTACAGTGGGTTACACAGACGAAAAATTAGAACCAAGCTACCGCTTGCCAGTAGATGAAATCATCGAGAAAAGATAGAAAGAAGAAAAAAATGACAACAATTGATTTTACAGCAGAAGTAGAAAAACGTAAAGAAGACCTCTTGGCTGACTTGTTTAGCCTTTTAGAAATCAACTCTGAACGTGATGACAGCAAGGTTGATGCTGAGCATCCATTTGGACCTGGGCCGGTAAAAGCTTTGGAGAAATTCCTTGAAATTGCAGACCGCGATGGCTACCCAACTAAAAATGTTGACAACTACGCAGGACATTTCGAGTTTGGTGATGGAGAAGAAGTTCTCGGAATCTTTGCCCACATGGACGTAGTGCCTGCTGGTAGCGGTTGGGACACAGACCCTTACACACCAACTATCAAAGACGGTCGTCTTTATGCGCGTGGAGCTTCTGACGATAAGGGTCCTACAACAGCTTGTTACTATGGTTTGAAAATCATCAAAGAATTGGGTCTTCCAACTTCTAAGAAAGTTCGTTTCATCGTCGGAACAGACGAAGAATCAGGTTGGGCAGATATGGACTACTACTTCGAGCACGTAGGACTTGCGAAGCCAGACTTCGGTTTCTCTCCAGACGCTGAATTCCCTATCATCAATGGTGAAAAAGGAAATATCACGGAATACCTCCACTTTGCAGGTGAAAATGCAGGTGTTGCCCGTCTTCACAGCTTCACAGGTGGTTTGCGTGAAAACATGGTTCCTGAATCAGCAACAGCAGTTGTTTCAGGTGACTTAGCTGACTTGCAAAGTAAACTAGATACTTTTGTTGCAGAACACAAACTCAGAGGAGAAATTCAAGAAGAAGCTGGCCAATACAAGGTGACGATCATTGGTAAATCAGCCCACGGTGCTATGCCTGCTTCAGGTGTCAATGGTGCAACTTACCTAGCTCTCTTCCTCAGTCAGTTTGACTTTGCAGGACCAGCTAAAGACTACCTTGACATCGCTGGTAAAATTCTCTTGAACGACCATGAGGGTGAAAATCTCAAGATTGCCCATGTGGATGAAAAGATGGGTGCCCTTTCTATGAATGCGGGTGTCTTCCGCTTCGATGAAGCAAGTGCTGATAATACCATTGCCCTTAATATCCGCTATCCAAAAGGAACAAGCCCAGAGCAAATCAAGTCAATCCTTGAAAACTTGTCAGTTGCTTCTGTTAGCCTTTCTGAGCACGGGCATACCCCTCACTATGTGCCAATGGAAGATCCACTTGTGCAAACCTTGTTGAATGTCTATGAAAAACAAACTGGCCTTAAAGGTCACGAGCAAGTTATCGGTGGTGGAACCTTTGGTCGTTTGCTCGAACGCGGAGTTGCCTACGGTGCCATGTTCCCAGACTCAATTGACACCATGCACCAAGCCAATGAATTTATCGCCTTGGACGATCTCTTCCGAGCTGCAGCAATCTATGCCGAAGCTATTTATGAATTGATCAAATAAAACGATAGAAGTCTGAGATTGTATGCTTAGACTTCTTTTTGGAGGGAAAGTAGATGTCTCAAATCGAAAGAATCAAGCAAGCCATTATGGCGGATCCGCAGAATGCTACCTATACAAAGCGTGGCATCGAGCCTCTCTTTGCAGCGCCAAAGACTGCTCGCATCAATATCATCGGTCAAGCGCCTGGTCTTAAAACCCAAGAAGCAGGCCTTTACTGGAAAGATAAGAGTGGTGACCGCTTGCGCGACTGGCTAGGTGTGGATGAAGATACCTTTTACAATTCAGGATATTTTGCTGTTCTGCCTATGGATTTCTACTTTCCAGGGCATGGCAAGTCAGGTGATTTACCACCGAGAACTGGCTTTGCTGAAAAATGGCATCCGCAGCTCTTGCAAGAATTACCAGATATTCAATTGACCCTTTTGATTGGTCAATATGCCCAGGCCTACTATTTAAAGGAGAAAATCAGTGGCAAGGTGACAGATAGAGTTCGACGCTATCAGGATTATTTGCCAGACTATTTTCCTTTAGTTCACCCCTCGCCACGAAATCAAATCTGGATGGCTAAAAATCCTTGGTTTGAGTCAGAAGTGGTGCCGGATTTGAAAAAAAGAATTAAAACTATTTTATAGTCAATGAAAATCAAAGAGCAAACTAGGAAGCTAGCCGCAGGCTGTACTTGAGTACGGTAAGGCGACGCTGACGTGGTTTGAATTTGATTTTCGAAGAGTATTAGGAGAAAAAGAATGAAAGAAATAACCTTTGACGCATTTTACCAGCTTTACCAAAACGACCAACTTTCTCTAGTGGACGTGAGAGAAGTGGATGAGTTTGAAGCTCTTCATTTAGAAGGTGCTCAGAATCTTCCTCTGAGTCAATTAGCTGATACTTATGATCAGTTGGACAAGGATCAGTTACATTATGTTATTTGTAAATCTGGAATGAGATCGGCGCGTGCTTGCCAATTCTTATCAGAACAAGGTTATGAGGTTATCAATGTACAAGGTGGCATGATGGCCTTTGAAGAACTTTAAACATTAGAATTTTCTCCTACTTGGTGTAATCTCGGTAGGAGAATTTTGTTTTTAGATAATTCTTATTTTTAAGAATCTTGAAAACATTCAATATTTACTTCATGAAGCTTTTTTCATACTCCTATTCATGATATACTAGGTCAGTATTTTATAAATATGAAGGAGATTTTCATGGCTAAAAAAGGTGCCCTAACAGGTTTGCTCCTGTTTGGAATATTTTTTGGTGCGGGAAACTTGATTTTTCCGCCTTCTCTAGGTGCTCTATCTGGAGAACATTTTCTTCCTGCCATCGCAGGTTTTGTCTTTTCAGGCGTCGGTATCGCCGTATTGACTCTTATTATTGGAACGCTAAATCCTAAAGGATATATCTACGAGATTTCAACAAAGATAGCGCCTTGGTTTGCGACTCTTTACCTCTCAGTTCTTTATTTGTCAATCGGTCCATTCTTTGCTATCCCACGTACTGCTACAACAGCTTACGAAGTAGGGATTAGCCCTCTTTTGTCGGATGCAAATAAAGGTCTTGGTTTGATTGTCTTTACTGTTCTGTATTTTGCAGCAGCCTATTTGATTTCGCTTAATCCATCAAAAATCTTAGACCGCATTGGACGTATTTTAACGCCAGTCTTTGCGATTTTGATTGTTATCTTGGTTGTTCTGGGAGCTTTCAAATACGGTGGAACAAGTCCTCAAGCTGCTTCAGCTGCTTATCAAGCTTCTGCCTTTGGTACAGGTTTCCTAGAAGGTTACAATACCTTGGACGCCCTTGCCTCAGTTGCCTTCAGTGTAATCGCAGTTCAAACCTTGAAACAACTTGGATTTTCAAGTAAGAAAGAATACATTTCAACTATTTGGGTGGTTGGTATCGTTGTAGCCCTTGCCTTCAGCGCTCTTTACATCGGGTTAGGTTTCCTTGGAAATCATTTCCCAGTACCAGCTGAGGCGATGAAGGGTGGAACACCAGGTGTTTACATCTTGTCACAAGCCACTCAAGAAATCTTTGGCTCAACAGCTCAACTCTTCCTTGCAGCTATGGTTACCGTAACCTGCTTCACAACAACAGTTGGTTTGATTGTGTCAACAGCTGAGTTCTTTAATGAGCGCTTCCCACAAATCAGCTACAAGGTTTATGCGACAGCCTTTACCTTGATTGGATTTGCTATTGCCAATTTGGGTCTTGATGCGATTATCAAGTACTCAATTCCAGTACTGGTTATCTTGTATCCAATCACGATTGCTATCGTTATGATTGTCATTGTCAACAAATTTGTAGCTCTTTCAAAACCAGGTATGCAGTTGACAATTGCTGTGGTTACAGCTATTGCTATTGCAAGCGTACTAGGAAGCTCGTTTAAGGTTGAGTTTCTTGCGAATCTTGTCAACGCTCTTCCTTTTGCCAAGGCATCACTCCCATGGTTGGTGCCAGCCATTGTCGGAATCTTGCTCTCATTGGTTCTACCAAACAAGCAAGAAAGCGATGTTTTTGAAATGGAATAATCATTAAAATCACTTTTGTAGCCAAGTCTACAGGAGTGATTTTCTTTTTTTATCCGATGATAAATGTGTTATAATAGGTAGCAAAAGAGGTGAAGAAATGAATCAAACAGTAGAATATATCAAAGAACTGACAGCCATTGCGTCGCCAACGGGCTTCACTCGGGAGATTTCGGACTATTTAGTCAAGACTCTAGAAGGTTTTGGTTACCAGCCGGTTCGCACAGCTAAGGGTGGTGTCAATGTGACCATTAAAGGTCAAAATGATGAAGAGCATCGCTATGTGACTGCCCATGTGGATACGCTGGGGGCCATTGTCCGTGCTGTCAAACCAGACGGTCGTCTCAAAATGGACCGTATCGGTGGTTTTCCTTGGAACATGATTGAAGGTGAAAACTGTACCGTTCATGTGGCTAGCACAGGTCAAAAAGTATCAGGAACCATACTTATCCACCAGACCTCTTGCCATGTCTACAAGGATGCAGGAACTGCAGAACGCACGCAAGACAATATGGAAGTGCGTTTGGACGCCAAAGTAACAAATGAAAAAGAAACTCGTGCCTTGGGGATTGAGGTAGGTGATTTTATCAGCTTTGATCCACGAACTGTGGTGACAGAGACGGGCTTTATCAAGTCTCGTCATTTGGACGATAAGGTCAGCGCAGCGATTTTGCTCAATCTCCTTCGCATTTATAAGGAAGAGAAGATTGAATTGCCAGTAACAACCCATTTTGCTTTTTCAGTCTTTGAAGAAGTGGGACACGGTGCCAACTCTAACATTCCTGCTCAGGTAGTAGAGTATCTGGCTGTGGATATGGGGGCTATGGGAGATGACCAGCAAACAGACGAATATACAGTGTCTATCTGTGTCAAGGATGCTTCTGGACCTTATCACTATGACTTCCGTCAACATTTGGTTGCTTTGGCTAAAGAGCAAGATATTCCATTTAAGCTGGATATCTATCCATTTTATGGTTCGGACGCTTCAGCAGCTATGTCTGCAGGGGCAGAAGTCAAACACGCCCTTCTCGGTGCTGGTATCGAGTCTAGCCATTCTTATGAGCGTACTCATATTGACTCGGTTGTCGCAACGGAACGTATGGTTGATGCTTATCTTAAGAGCGCATTGGTAGACTAATATGTGTTTGATTTGCCAGAGAATTGAACTCATCAAGAAGGGAGAAAATCCCTATTTTGTCAAAGAGTTGGAAACAGGCTATCTTGTGATCGGTGACCACCAGTATTTTGCAGGCTATAGTCTCTTTCTAGCCAAGGAACATGTCACCGAATTGCACCATTTGAAAAAGGAGACAAGACTCCGTTTTCTAGAGGAAATGAGTTTGGTGCAAGAGGCAGTTGCCAAGGCCTTTACTGCTGAGAAAATGAATATCGAACTGCTAGGAAATGGTGATGCCCATCTCCACTGGCATCTGTTTCCTAGACGAAGAGGTGATATGAATGGTCACGGTCTCAATGGACGTGGACCAGTCTGGTGGGTTCCCTTTGAAGAAATGACAGCAGAAACCTGCCAAGCAAAACCGGATGAGATTAAAAGATTAGTCAAACGTATATCGTCAGAAGTAGATAAACTATTAGAAATAAAGGAGTAGAAATGAAAAAAAGATACCTTGTCTTGACAGCTTTGCTAGCCTTGAGTCTAGCAGCTTGTTCACAAGAAAAAGCAAAAAATGAAGATGGCGCAGCTAAGACAGAACAAACAGCCAAAGCTGATGGAACAGTCGGAAATAAGTCTCAAGAAGCTGCCCAGAAAAAAGCAGAAGTGGTTAACAAAGGAGACTACTACAGCATCCAAGGGAAATACGATGAAATCATCATAGCCAATAAACACTATCCATTGTCAAAAGACTACAATCCAGGGGAAAATCCAACAGCCAAGGCTGAGTTGGTCAAACTCATCAAAGCTATGCAAGAGGCAGGTTTCCCGATTAGCGATCATTACAGTGGTTTTAGAAGTTATGAAACTCAGACCAAACTCTATCAAGATTATGTCAACCAAGATGGGAAGGCAGCAGCTGACCGTTACTCTGCTCGACCTGGCTATAGTGAACACCAGACAGGTTTAGCCTTTGATGTGATTGGGACAAATGGTGATTTGGTGACAGAAGAAAAAGCGGCCCAATGGCTCTTGGACCATGCGGCTGATTATGGTTTTGTTGTCCGTTATCTCAAAGGCAAGGAAAAGGAAACAGGCTATATGGCTGAGGAATGGCACCTTCGTTATGTCGGAAAAGAAGCTAAAGCAATTGCTGAGAGTGGTCTTAGTTTGGAAGAATACTATGGCTTTGAAGGCGGAGATTACGTCGATTAAAAAATAAACTTTTCTCTTGCAATTCTAGATAAATAGTGTATAATAGATGGGTATGTGTAAAGCATACTTGTGGGAGGTAAAAATCTCTAATTACCGCCAAAACCACAAAGGAGGATTTAAAAATGGCTAAAAAAGTCGAAAAACTTGTAAAATTGCAAATCCCTGCTGGTAAAGCTACACCAGCTCCACCGGTTGGACCTGCTCTTGGTCAAGCTGGTATCAACATCATGGGATTCACAAAAGAGTTCAACGCTCGTACAGCTGACCAAGCTGGTATGATCATTCCAGTTGTTATCTCAGTTTACGAAGATAAATCATTTACTTTCATCACTAAAACACCACCGGCTGCTGTTCTTTTGAAAAAAGCTGCAGGTGTTGAAAAAGGATCAGGTACACCTAACAAAACTAAAGTTGCTACAGTTACTCGTGCACAAGTACAAGAAATTGCAGAAACTAAGATGCCAGATTTGAACGCAGCAAACGTAGAGTCTGCAATGCGTATGATCGAAGGTACTGCTCGTTCTATGGGATTCACTGTTGTTGACTAATTAATAACACAGTAGAAAATCTCACAGCAGTCTATTAGTTGCTTTTCATACTAGGCAAGTGACTGAAGCTTGTACTTGGGTACAGCAAGGGAGCTTAACGAAGTAGGAAAAGAATCTAATAGACTGAAAACCCGCAAGACTTCATCATTTCGAGGAGTGACGTGGGAGATGAAAATCGATTGAACCACTTACAAGGAGAATAGAAAATGGCTAAAAAAAGCAAACAACTTCGTGCTGCTCTTGAGAAAATCGACAGCACAAAAGCATACAGCGTAGAAGAAGCTGTAGCACTTGCAAAAGAAACTAACTTTGCAAAATTTGACGCAACTGTAGAAGTTGCTTACAACTTGAACATCGACGTTAAAAAAGCTGACCAACAAATCCGTGGAGCAATGGTATTGCCAAACGGTACTGGTAAAACTTCACGCGTTCTTGTTTTCGCACGTGGTGCAAAAGCTGAAGAAGCAAAAGCTGCTGGTGCAGACTTTGTTGGTGAAGATGACCTTGTTGCTAAAATCAACGACGGTTGGTTGGACTTCGACGTAGTTATCGCTACACCTGACATGATGGCTCTAGTTGGACGTCTTGGACGTGTCCTTGGACCACGTAACTTGATGCCAAACCCTAAAACTGGTACTGTAACAATGGATGTTGCTAAAGCAGTTGAAGAGTCTAAAGGTGGTAAAATCACTTACCGTGCTGACCGTGCAGGTAACGTTCAAGCAATCATCGGTAAAGTATCATTTGAAGCTGAAAAATTGGTTGAAAACTTCAAAGCTTTCAACGAAACAATCCAAAAAGCAAAACCAGCTACAGCTAAAGGAACTTACGTAACAAACTTGACTATCACAACTACTCAAGGTGTTGGTATCAAAGTTGACGTAAACTCACTTTAATCAGTAGTTTATATCAGAGAACGAGTACGAAAGTGCTCGTCTTTTTGTCTTTAGTTTTATTTTGTGATATCCCAGGATACCGCTTCGTAGAGACTAAGAAACTTCCAAATGGCGATGTAGAACACGTTTATGAGAAAGTTAAGACAAGTCATAAGGATAAAGACGGAAACGAAATTCCAAACTATCCAACAGAAGACGGTGACCAATCTAAGAAAGATATTCCAGATTACCGCTTCGTAAAAACTAAGAAACTTATAAATGGCGACATCGAACATGTCTACGAAAAAGTAACACCACCAGCTCCAACACCTTCACCTGTTCCTCAACCAAACCCAGGTAATCAAAATACAACTACTTGGACTGATGAGAATGGAAATCCATTGAAACCAACTGAGCCAGGTTCTAAAGAACCAGGAACAATTTCAGGTTACGAATATGTGAAGACTGTGACAGATCCAAATGGAAATATCAG
Organism: Streptococcus mitis; assembly: GCA_946190205.1. GTDB lineage: Bacteria > Bacillota > Bacilli > Lactobacillales > Streptococcaceae > Streptococcus > Streptococcus mitis_DI. The sequence goes on from CAMHZO010000007.1 coordinate 91,209, forward strand.
ACATATCTTCAGAAAAGTTCAAACACCAACTTCAGTTGAAGCAAGTCAACCAGTACAACCAGTTTCTCCACAAGAGCCAACAAGCCCTGAGAAACCAGTAATTCCAGACATGCCAGTAGTACCTTAGCAACCAAAATAACCAGCAACACCTAAATATGTTGAAGGTCAAAAAGAGTTGCCAAATACTGGAACAAAAGATAATGCAAGCCTAGCAGCACTTGGACTTCTCGGAGTATTGAGCGGATTTAGTCTTGTATCTAGCAAGAAGAAGGAAGATTAATTAAAATCTTTCTGATGAAAGAATATAGTAGAAAACCAATGATGTAAAAGTCATTGGTTTTTGAAATTTCCAAATATTTTCTGAGAATAGCCTTGCTAATAATCGATAAAAAATAGTAAAAATTTATCTTCGTATTACTAAAAAGAGAATAAACACTTAAAATATAAAAATATATTTATTATTATAAAGAAGAAAATAAGTTTGAAATGTGAAATTTACTTACTATAGAGCAAATTTTTAGTCGAATTGCTTGCTTATAATATAAGAGTGTGATATCATTAAAATGTATCTAAAGTACGAATATTCGACATAAAAAACATTGTTATGTTAAATGTTTAAAAATGCCGAATTTTTTGTGCATAAGTACATTAAAAATGAAATAAATTATAAGGAGGTTGTGGGTCTCATGCAAGGCAAACAACAACAAGATTTTCGAACGGAAAAGTACATTCGTTACGGTATTCGTAAGTACAGCTTTGGTGCAGCATCAGTAGCAATTGCAGCTGGTTTGATGTTCCTTGGAAATGGTGCGGTATCAGCAACGGAAGTTCAAGGTGCTGAAACACCAGTTGCTGCAGCTACTGCTCCAGCAAATCAAGCGGATTCTAATAAAGAGAAGGAAGCCGTGAAGCCAGAAACTGAAAAAGTTGCAGAAGTTAAACCTGAAGTGAAAGCAGAAGAAGCTAAGAAAGTAAACAAGGCTATCCTTGAAGCAAGTATTGCTACTTTGGAGTCTAAACTTTCAACTGCTAAATATGCGGACGCTACAGTAGTAAGCTCAGCAAAGGAAGTATTGGCAGCAGCTAAAGCAACTCTTGCAAAAGCAGATGCTAGTCAAGCTGATGTAGATGCTCAAGCAGAAACTGTATCAGCATTGAGTACTGTAGTTACTGAATCAAATACTGCTGGTTTCGATAAAAAGAAAGCAGCTGAAAAAGAAGTTTCTAAAGCAGAAGCTGAAAAGAAAGCTACTCCAGCAGAGAAAACTCTTTCAGAAGCTAAATCAGGGCTTGACAAAGCTTCATCAGAAGCAGATGTAACAAACAGACTTGCAAAATCTGAACTTTCTAAGAAGGAAGTGAAGGAAGAAAACAAAGCAGCTGTTGAAGCAGCAGTAGCTAAAAACCAAGCAGTTCTTGCTGAAACAAAAACTTTATTGGCTGATAAGAGTGTCACAAAAGAGCAAGTAGATGCTCAATTGGCTCGTCTTAACGAATCAATCCTTGCAGTTTACAATGAATTGAAAAACGCAGGAATCGGTCGTGATGGTAAGTTCGCAGTCAACTTGGAAGACGCTCAAACAACAGCGCTTAAAGACTCCTCTACAGAGGCAGGACAAAAATGGTTGGCAGATCATGGGTACTCATCTCTAGCTGATATTCCTATTATGAACAAAGGAAAAGATGATAAAGAGATAGAGCAAGCTTCAAAACAAATCCAATGGTTAGACTTTACAGATACAGCAGCTTGGACTAGCTTAGATGCAGATGGACAGCTTCAAGTTGGTTCAACTTTCAAAAAGGAGTTGATGCCAGGTTATGTTGTAACATTGACTGTTAAGGAAATGAAACCATTCCATGCTACAGAGACTTATAAAAATCGTGTAGCGGGAACTGCTAGTGAAGATACTTATAATCCAGATGCAGTAAATAGCTTTAAACAAGCGACTGGTATCGGTGGTTCTGCTCAAACAAAATGGGCACACGTGAAAAATGCAGGTTTTAATACTGATCCACATAAAACTACGATTGCGGGTACTGATGATAAATCGGTTCAAAAGAATGGTACTATCGCTGGTGTAGTATTTAGTGTTGATGCCGAGTATAATGGTAAGAAAACAAAACCAACAATTTTAATGACGTCTGGTGAAGATATCAAGGTAAACGAAAGTGAAATCTACACTACAAACGGAACACCTTGGGATTTATATGCATTGGTAGGTAACGCATCAGAAACAACTCCTTATCAACCTAATGTGAAGATGAAAAATGTCACAAGCCCTCAAGAATTTAGCCCTGCAGATGATAAACTTCAAAAAGCCTTAGCGAACAGTGCTTTCTCAACGCCTGATACAGCGACGGCAGGTTTAGGTTCTCAAGTCTTTGGTAGTTACATTAACGGTGAAAAAGGTGGATCAGCCACACCGATCGTATCTACTGCAGGAGCTACAGAAGTTGGGTTCTACATCATTTCAGGTGGAGCTCAGTCATCTATGATTGGTATCTCTTTATCAGACTTTGGAGATCTTCCAGAATCTTATGGTAAAGCAGAGCATTCTCTCAGAACATCAACTACTGACTATGCAACTGGTCAAAAAGAAGAAATTCAACAACCGTATTTAGGTAAGGTCAAAGCTGACCCTGAAGCACAAAATGGTGAGCGTGTACGTGGTATCGGATCAGATGATGCTACTGATAATGCAGATGAAGGTGTAGCACAGCTTATTGCTGAAAAAGATGTTCATATTAATAAAGATAATGGTGAACCAGAGGTTAAAATAGTTCAAGCCGCTGATAATTCATACCGTGTCAGAGTTATCGCTTCAGCAAACGGAAATGATAATTATACCGGTACAGTAGAACCTGCTTATGTCCGTGGATTTATCGACTTTAACAACAACGGTAAATTCGATGAAGGTGAAGCGTCTGAGATCGTTAAAGTTACTGGAAACAACGAAACAGTAGAGCTTGTTTTCAAAAATACTCAAGTTATCGATACTACTAAAGGTGTGGTGAATTTCCGTACTCGTATCGCGAAATCTGAAAAACAAGTAACCAAAGCTACGGGTATTGCCTTCTCAGGTGAGGTAGAAGATAACCAAATTCAAGTAGCTATTCCTCCACGTGGAGATAAGGAAGAAACAACTGGTAAACAAGGTGAAACTCAGTCTGTAGGTATTGAATTTGTATCACGTGCTCTAGGGGACGATGCTTCTAACCTTGGTTCAAACAACGGAAATACTACCTTCAATTCATACGGTAAACTAGATTACTCTGAACAACCAAACTCTATTAGCTTAGAAACAACTAAGAAAAAACAATCTGAGGGTGTGATGATTGTAGACCCAGAAGGAAACTTAGTTAAATCATACACTAAAGCTGGTCAAGGTACTTACACAGTATTAGAGGACAAAGTTACCTTCACTCCAGAGCCTAACTTTGTTGGTAAAGCAGATGGTATCGTACTTCGTGCTGTAGATGCTAATGGTCATTCAACTGGATGGACTGCACTTACGGATCAACATGGTGTAGAAAACATTAATGAGGGATCTCATACTACTGCAACTAAAACAATGGATGCTGTTTATATTCCAACAGTAACTCCAAAAGAAATCACTGCAGCCCCAGAAGAATCAACAGATGTACAAGGTAAAGAGCAGAAGAAAACTCCAACATTTAAAACTGAAGGTGATTCAGCTACACCGGTAACACCAAGTGCACAATACCCAGCCAAATTAGTTGATCCAACTACTGGACAACCAACTGATGCAACATCTGTAACCGTAGAAGGACAAGGAACGTATACAATCAATCCAACAACAGGAGAAGTAACATTCCAACCACTTCCAACCTTCACAGGAACTGCATCTGGAGTAGGTGTATCATTAACAGCACCTGTAGGTCAAGATAAAGACGGAAATCCTGTAACAGCTACAGCTACGACAACTTATACACCAACTGTAACAGCGGTAACACCAACAGCGGATCCAGCTACTTCAGCAGGAGTACAAGGTGAAACTCAAAAAGGAACACCAACATTTACAGAAGGAAATACAGAAGTACCAATTAAAGAAAACTCTGTAAAACTATTGAATCCAGATGGAACAGAAGCAACAGGACCAGTAGATGCTCTAGACCCAAGTGGTAAAAAAGTTGGGGAATACACAGTAAACCCAGCTACAGGTGAAGTAACATTCACACCAACTGATAAAACTTACACTGGTAAAGTAACACCAGCTAAAGTTCAAGCAGAAGATAAAAACGGAACTAAAGTTTCTACAACTTACACGCCAACAATCGTAGGGGTAACACCAACAGCAGACCCAGCTAAATCTGTCGATATTCAAGGTGCAACTCAAGAAAATACAGTTTCATTTGAACCTGGTAAGACTACAATTGCTGGAGAAGAAAAAACGGTAGAGATCGATCCATCTACTTACACTCTTCTTGGTGAAGATGGACAACCAGCTACAGAAGTACCAGCTAAAGATCCGAATGGAAAAGTAATTGGTAAATACACTCTTAAAACTGTAGATGGAAAAGCTGTTGCAGTATTTGAACCAACAGACAAAACATACTCTGGAGAAGTTCAACCAGTAAAAATCCAAGCTAAGGATAAAAACGGAACAGCTGTTGAAACAACTTACACACCATTAATTACACCAGTAACACCAACCGCGGAACCAGCTGAAACAACAGACATCCAAGGTAAAGAACAAACTGGTAAACCAACATTCACTCCAGGTAATCCAAATGTTCCAATGGATGATGATACTCCAGCAACCTTCGAAGATGGTTCAAAAGAAAAAGTTATTCCAGGCGAAGGAACATACACAGTTGAACCAGATGGAACAGTGAAATTCACACCAGAAAAAGGATTTACAGGTAAAGGAACAGGCGTAACCGTTAAACGTGTAGATAAGAATGGCACACCAGTGACAGCTAAATACACTCCAACAGTAACACCAGTAACACCAACTGCGGAACCAGCTGAAACAACAGACATCCAAGGTAAAGAACAAACTGGTAAACCAACATTCACTCCAGGTAATCCAAA